>ONLC01000141.1 GCA_900318545.1 uncultured Eubacteriales bacterium | reverse complement strand
AGCACAGTATATAGCAAGATACATATACCAGGGGTATGATATGTTCATACAGCAGGCAACGTTTGCTATGAATGACGGATAGATCATATCCATTACAAGCTTTGCCGCAGGTATGCATATCAGCCCTCCGAGTGCAATTATCAGGAGATTTCCGTTAAGGTATAGGTCTCTTATCTCTTTTGGTCTGTAGCCAAATATCTTTATCAGTGAGATACCGAAGCTTGAACGGTCGATCATAACGCCCATCATCAGATACATTACCACACAGAAGATCACTGAGCCAGCAATAATCAGCATTGCTATAAAGCCTGTCATCTGGTCTATGAATACACCTGCACTCTTTTTAACTTCGTCTTTTGTAGTAACACTGTAGAGCCTACCTTCGTCAATGTCAAGGGCTTTGTCGGAGTAGACTGCATTGTAGTAATCACTATCTTTACTGAAGAGCTCTCTCATGCTGTCAATGTCCATAAAGATTGTAAAGCCCGGTGAGTAATCGCAGATGTCCGTAACTGTAAAGGTGTAGTCTATATCGTTGGCTGGATCAGTGAACATTACCTTATCACCGATATCATAGCCAAGTCGTTCATTCAGCGAGCTGTTTATAACTGCCTTGCTTTTCCCCTTTTCAGGTCGGGCAGAGAAGTACTCGCTTTTCTCGTTCAGACCGATAACACTGACCTCAAGGGTATAGTTGAGTATCTTCATATTGAGCCCCTCAATGTAGGCAGTCTCGCCCTCTGAGGGAGCTTCCTTTTCAGGGTACTTCATAAGATACATATATTCATAGTGTGTATCCTTTACATTTCGCTCCTTTACATCAGAACAAAGGTTATAGGTATTCAGTCCGAGTATAATAACAAGAAGTGAAATAAACATTCCGAAAACTACCGTGACTGAAGATCTGAGCTCTCTTACCATCTGTCTTATGCGGAATACCCTTGTGAAGCTTTCCGACTTTATGTTAAAATGTCTGTAGCTTGATGCCTTCTGCTCGTTCTTGATTAGCGAAAGTGCAGTCTGCGAGAGCTTCTTGTTAATTACGAGAGTGTTTACTATTGCACTTATAAGCGGCGGGACTATAAGCGCATATATCATCAGATAAGGCGGATAGACATAGTCAAAGTCAGGCAGAGAGAAATAGTCGTAGCTATCCTGCATTTGCCTGTGTATGCCTATCGGAGTGAAGGCTATTGCCATTCCGAGCAGAGCACCTACAAAGGTCAGGACAGTAGGCAGTGTGATGTAGTGTCTAAGCAGGTCTTTCTTCTTAACGCCCAGAGCATACAATGCACCGATTACACTTGCTTCGCTCTCTATCTGATGCACCACAAACACCGAGATTACATAAGCGAACAGTATCAGCACAATTACGCCTGCGATAAGACCGCCTATCTTGTTCATTATAACGTCGCCTGCGGCTGCTTCTATCCTGCCGTTTTCTGAGGCTTTCAGAAATGAGGTCAGGTTGTCGATATCTATAACGAACTCCTTTTCTATGACCTCATCAGTGAACTGTTTCATATCATCAATTCCGTCATAGAGCTTTCCTGCACCGCTTGCAGATTTATTTACACCGTCCGTATACTCTCCGATACCGTCTTTGAAATGCTTTAAGCTGTCAAGACTCTCTTTAATTGAGGCAGCCTGCCCCGATTTGTCAGACTCGGATACCTTTTCTAAAACATCAGAATAATTATCCTCTGTAAGGCTTTCGCTTATGCCCATAGCTGTAAGTGCAGCATCAGCCTGTGAAAGATATTCATCAAAGAGCTTTTGTGCTCCATCTGTTAAAGCAGCATTATTATCGTTAAGCTCAGATAGTCCGTCAGAGAGCTCCTTTGCACCATTGTGTATATCGTTTACTCCGTTTTCAATTTTTTCTTTCTGGTCGAGTGCCTCCTTTATGGATTCCTTGAAATATTTGTCCTCGACTTTAGTGTAGTCGAATTCAAGAGCCTTTATCTTTTCCTTTAGTTCATTGTCAGTGATGTCCTTCCCAAGCCTGTAGGAGTAGGCATATTCCTGAGCCTTCTGATCGGTGTTCTTGATAATGTTGTCATATTCATCAGCTGTGACAAATATAACGCCGAATACCTCTGACTGTACTCCTGTGTCGGAAAGATTTCTGAGAGGTGCATCATAATCAGGTACAGAGCCAAGTCCAACTATCTTGAAGCTCACACCGCCTGCGGTTATCTCGTCACCGACAGAATATCCGTTTGCATCGGCAAATCTGCGTTCAAGGAGAGCTTCATTATCCTTTTGCGCAAGCCTGCCCTTGCAGACATCAATTAGGTCTGTTTTTTCACGATTTCGGAAGATTCTCAGTACCTTTCCGTCACCGCTTGGAAGGTCGGTATTGAAGATAGGCTCAATTACCGTTCCGCCTTCGGAAAGCTTTTCTATCTCTTCGTCACTAAGCGGCAGAAAAACCGAAAACTGTCCGTCTTGCCTGTGGTTTTCATCTTTTTTGTTTTCCGTACCCTGAATTATCGCTTCAGCTGAGCCCACAAAGCTGGTTACAAGGAATATTCCCATAACTATCAGAAGCACCAGTGCAAGATACCTGCCCCAGTTGCTTCTGAGGTCACGGCTGAGACGCTTTCTCAAAACTCTGTTCATTATAAGTCCTCCAGCTCTGCTGCGGGAACTCTTGTCTCGTTCTCATAGTCCTTTTTGATAAGTCCGTCTTTAAGAATAATTACCTTATGCACCATGTTTTTGATAGAATTATTGTGAGTAACTATCAGCATTGTAGTACCGTACTTTTCATTGATCCTTTCGAGCAGTATCAGTATATCTCTTGAGGTCTTTGAGTCAAGTGCTCCTGTTGGCTCATCGCAGAGGAGAAGCTTCGGGTTTTTGATAAGAGCCCTTGCTATCGCACAACGCTGCTGCTGACCGCCGGAAAGCTGAGCAGGAAACTTGTTCTGGTGTTCAGTCAGACCGAGAGTTTCAAGCAGATCGTCCATATCAAGAGGCTCTTCGGCAAGATACTCGCAGACCTTGATGTTCTCTCTTACAGTCAGGTTCGGTACGAGATTGTAAAACTGAAAAATAAAGCCGAGGTTGTCTCTTCTGTAGTCTGAAAGCTCCGAAGGCTTTAATCCGAAGATCTCCTTTCCATCTACCTTTACAGAGCCCGAATCCATTTCATCAAGACCGCCTATACAGTTTAACAGCGTTGACTTTCCAGAACCGCTTGTACCCTGTATAACACACATCTGACCCTTTTCAACAGAGGTGTTCACACCTTTGAGCACCTGAATAAAGCTCTGATCCTTGCCGTAGCTTTTTTTCACATCTTTCACTTCAAGATACATTTCTATTCCTCCTGTATGTTAGAAATAACTAACCATCGTTTTTATTTTAAGGGCGGAACATTCCGCCCCGAGCGTTTGTTATTTATCGTCTTCAAGAATATACATCATCCAGCCTTTGACAAGAAAATCAATAACTGTCCTGATACTTTGCAGAGCCTTCTGTCTGTCGCTTTCGTGGGTCAGAAGATGTACAAAAGCCTGTATCTGTATATGGCTGAACCAGTGCAGCATATACTGGTTTACCCTCTTGCCTGTAACAGAGTCAGCATAATTCTGAGCAAGCTCAATGTAATACTTATCAGTTGTTTCGATAAACCTGTCAACTATGCTTTCATAAGCTGAGCCCTGCGATTTGTCAAGCAGTATCCTCATCGCATCGTAGTTGTCATACATAACGTCGATAAGTTCTTTCGCAAACTGGTCGTGGTCTCCGTCACGCTGCTGATAGGTTGAGAAGTCTTCCTTCTGCTCGGCAGAGAAGTGATAGAGCATCATCTCCTGTATTCTTTGCAGCGGCTCATCAACGATAGCACCCAGCAGTCCGTTTTTATCCTTGAAAAGGAAATACACAGCTCCTGTTGCAAGCCCTGCCTCCGCACAGATATTTCTGAGCGATGCCTTTGCAAACCCCTTTTCAAGAAACTCCTTTTTAGCACATTCTATCAGCCTTTCACGGCTTTCATTATTGATAGACATTTTATCACCTCAAATAACAGTGTTACGTAACAATGTTATCTTAACATAACACTGTTATTTTGTCAAGCGGCATATATCATTTTTGGCAGATGTAACAAAGCTCACAGCGATTTTAGCCTTAAAAATGTCTATGTGTATGACAAAGGCTCTGCTAACAGCCGTGTGTTTTGGTACAGCTATTTTTGCTTTAGCGTCAGGTATTACCCTTCGTTGGCAGAAATCCGCTGGTACACCTTGCTATGCCTGTGGTGCATAGCTGTGTATGAAAAATAGGTATTTGTTATTTACTGTAAAAAGTGCTATAATTAAAATATAAAGTAAAAGAGCACTTCGGTGCTGTACGAAATTATATAAAAACGGAGGTATGTACCATGTTAGGAAATTTCAGCTATCACAACCCGACCAAGCTCTATTTCGGTGAGGAATCTCTCGGCTTTCTCAAGGAAGAGATGAAACATTACGGTGAGAATATCCTGCTCGTTTACGGCGGAGGTTCCGTCAAGAAAAGCGGTCTGTATGACGAGATAACAGCTATCCTCAAAGAGGGCGGCAAGAAGGTTGCAGAGGTCTCGGGCGTTATGCCTAACCCCACAGTTGATAAGCTTAGAGAGGGCGTGCAGATCGCCCGTGAAAACAAGACCGACTTTATCCTTGCTGTCGGCGGCGGCTCTGTATGCGACTACTCGAAGGCGGTGTCAGTGTCTATTCACTGTGATGATGATCCATGGGAGAAATACTATATCCGTTTTGAAGAGCCGACCTGCGATATAGTTCCTGTTGGCTGTGTTCTGACGATGGCAGGAACAGGCTCGGAAATGAATGGTGGTGCTGTTATCACAAATCACGAGCAGCATTTGAAGATCGGTCATGTGTTCGGTGACGACGTTATGCCGAGGTTCTCTATCCTCAATCCGAGGTACACCATGACTCTTCCGAAATATCAGATGGTTGCAGGTATTTATGATATCATGAATCATATTTGCGAGCAGTATTTTTCAGGTGAAGATGACAATACCTCCGATTATATCAGCGAAGGACTTATGAGAGGCTTGATAAATGCGAGTCGTGTCGCCGTCTCCGATCCGCAGAATTACGAAGCACGTTCAAATATCATGTGGACAGCGACCTGGGCGCTTAATACGCTCATCGCAAAAGGCAAAACGACCGACTGGATGGTCCATATGCTTGGCCAATCTCTCGGGGCGCTTACAAATGCCACCCACGGCATGACCCTCGCCGCTATGTCTATCCCTTATTACCATTTCATCATGATGGATGGTTTGCCGAAATTCGTCCGTTTCGCGGAGAATGTCTGGGGCGTTGATCCTAATGGCAAGAATGATATCGAAATCGCCTCCTTAGGTTTAGCGAAGATGGAAGGATGGATGAAAGATATAGGTCTAGTCACCTCTATCCGCGAACTAGGGGCCGATAAGAGTATGCTCGACGACCTTGTTAACGGCGTCAGCATCCTTAATGGCGGTTATCGCGTCTTAACGAAAGACGAAGTTCGCGTGCTCTTCATGGAAGCCTTCAAACGTTAAAGAAAGAAGCCTTATCTCATTAGTCGGGATAAGGCTTTTTGATTATTCGAGTTCGACGGTTGCCGGCGGTTTGGAGGTGAAGTCGTAGAGGACGCGGTTAACACCTTCAACCTCATTGACGATCCTATCGGAGACCCTGGCCAATAAATCATATGGGAGATTGACTGGTCTAGCGGTCATGAAGTCATCGGTTTCGACGGCGCGGAGGACTACCGCATAATCGTAGGAGCGGTGGTCGCCTTTAACGCCGACGCTCTTCATATTGCTTAAGGCGGCGAAATATTGGCTGAGCTTAAGGCCTAAGGTCTTGTTGGCCTTATCGAGTTCTTCGCGGTAGATGGCGTCGGCTTCCTGGACCATCCTGACTTTTTCCTTGGTGACCTCGCCGATGATGCGGATGCCTAAGCCTGGGCCTGGG
>ONLC01000119.1 GCA_900318545.1 uncultured Eubacteriales bacterium | reverse complement strand
AGCTCTCTCCGGCAGTTTACTTTGAAAGGTCTGTACGCCTTACCGCATCTCTTACGCTGAGAACAAAGCTCGGGCTGACAGAAAGCTCATCTATCCCCATTCTGAGGAAGGTCTCTGTCAGGCTCGTATCGGCTGCAAGCTCTCCACAGATGCCTATCCATGCACCGTTAGCGTGGGCATTCTTTGCCGACAGCTCAATAAGGCGGAGTATAGCCTCGTGATGTGTGTCCACAAAGGGCTCAAGGGCAGCGTTCTGCCTGTCGCAGGCGAGAGTGTACTGCGTAAGGTCATTAGTTCCGACCGAGAAAAAGTCCACCATAGGAGCAAGCCTGTCACTGATGACAGCCGCCGCAGGTGTCTCTATCATAATGCCAAGCTCAACGCTTTCACTGAACGCAATACCGTCAGCCATAAGCTCCGCCTTGACCTCATTGCAGATAGACTGAATCTTTTCAAGCTCAGATACGCTTGTTATCATCGGGAACATTATTCCTAAGCTTCCAAAAGCAGACGCCCTGTAAAGAGCCCTGAGCTGTGTCTTGAAAATACCCGGGCGTGTAAGGCAGATGCGTATTGCTCTGAAGCCGAGAGCAGGGTTATCTTCTTTTGCAAGCCCGAAATAATCCACCTGCTTGTCAGCACCGATATCAAGGGTTCTGATAATGACCTTCTTGCCTGCCATGCTTTCAAGAACCTTTTTATAAGCCGCAAACTGCTGATCCTCAGTCGGGTAATCCTCGCTTTCAAGATAGAGAAACTCCGACCTGAAAAGCCCTATTCCGCCTGCATCATTTGCAAGCACAGCACCGATGTTGTCAACTCCGCCTATGTTTGCGAAAATGTTTATCTTAGTGCCGTCAAGGGTCACGTTCTCCTTGCCCTTCAGCTCCTGAAGAAGCTTCTTCTTTGCCTCATCATCGGACTTCTTCTTATCCAGCCTTGCCCTTGTCTCCTCATCGGGCTCCAGGAAAACCTCGCCTGTGTAGCCGTCAACAGCGGCATACATTCCGTCTTTTATTGCTTCAAGGAAGGCCTTTCCTGCGCCTATTACCGCAGGGATATTCATATTCCTTGCAAGTATAGCCGTATGCGAATTTGAAGAGCCGTGAGCCGTCACGAAAGCAAGCACCTTATCCTTGTCGAGGAGCACAGTCTCACTCGGCGCAAGGTCATCGGCGCAGATTATGACCTTCTCATCACTGCCGTTATCCAACGCTCCGTCATCTGACAGGCAGGCTATAATGCGGTTTGAAATGTCCTTGACATCAGCGGAGCGTGCCTGCATATAGGCGTCCTCCATTGATGAAAACATCTCAGCGAAATTATCAGCCGTCACAGCAACTGCGTACTCGGCATTTACCGACTGCGTATCTATGATGCTCTCGATAGACTCATTATAGTCATCGTCCTCTATCATCATCATGTGGATCTCAAAGATCTGAGCATTAGCCTCTCCGACCTCTCTGAGTGCCTTGTCATATATTTCCTGAAGCTGAGCCAATGCCTTCTCCTTAGCGGCTGTGAGCCTTGCCTTTTCAGCCTCGGGGTCTTCAATGTGTACTCTTCTGACCTCAGCCTCACGGCGCTTGAAAACTGATATTTTTCCGAGCGCTATAGCACCGTAAACTCCTTTGCCGTTAAATACGGTCATAAAAATGCACCTCCCTTATAGTCATGGGGCAGCAGAGTGCCGCCCCACCTGTTTCTTACTCGCCGAAGCCGTCCTCAAACATTTTAACAAGCTCATCGAGCATTGCCTGCTCGTCGCCGCCGTTTACTGTGATCTCAACCTCAGTGCCCTTTTTAAGGCCTGCTGCCATTATCTGCATAACAGCCTTAGCCTTGATGTCCTTACCGTTAGCCTTGAGGATAACCTCACTGTCAGGGTGAGCCTTTACTGCCTTTGCAATCATGCCTGCAGGTCTCATGTGCATACCCTCTGCGTTTACGATTGTAACGTTCTTTGATACCATAATGAATCTCTCCTTTTATAAAATTGAGTTTTGAGTTACTGTTTTATGCGTCCTGAGGCTGCTTCTTTTTAAGAAGTGCCAGCATTATCATTCCGACTAAAGAACCGATCACCAGTGCCAGTACATATTTAACGGGGCTTCCCACTACAGGGAATACGAAGATACCGCCGTGAGGAGCTCTCAGTGTGCAGTTGAATGCCATTGAAAGGCCGCCTGCTGTCGCTGCACCTATCATACAAGAGGGTATTACTCTTGCAGGGTCAGCTGCAGCATAGGGGATAGCACCCTCAGTGATGAAGCTCAGTCCCATGATGTAGTTTACAGGGCCGTTCTTGCGCTCATCAGCAGTAAATCTGTTTCTGAAGAAGGTTGTTGCAAGCGCTATAGCGATAGGCGGTACCATTCCGCCGACCATTACAGCCGCCATTATATCAAAATTGCCCGAAGCGATTGATGCTGTTCCGAAAACGTAGGCTGCCTTGTTGAAAGGTCCGCCCATGTCGATAGACATCATTGCACCTAAGATACAGCCGAGCAGCACCTTGCTGGAGCTTCCCATATTTGTGAGGAACTTTGCAAGGCCTTCGTTTAGAAGTCCCATTACAGGGTTTACAGCGCACATCATAAGTGCCACTATCGCAAGACCGCCAAGCGGATAAATGAGTACCGGCTTGATACCGTTCAGTGACTTAGGGAGCTTATCGCAGGCCTTTTCAAGACCCAGCATGATAAATCCGCCAAGGAAGCCTGCCAGCAGAGCACCTAAAAAGCCTGAGGGAACGTCTCCTGCGGGGTGAGCAAAGGTAGCACCTGCGGCTGCCATAGCGCCGCCTGCCATACCTACCAGAAGTCCCGGTCTGTCAGCGATACTGAGCCCTATATAGCCTGCAAGTATCGGGATCATAAACTGGAATGCATAGTTTCCTATAGTCTTGAACCATGCAGCAGCAGCAAGGTGAGTACCGAAGTCACCGTCCTGCGGTGCGCCGCCGATTGAGTCAATAAGGAATGCCAGTGCTATGAAGATACCTCCTGCAACAGTAAACGGCAGCATATTCGATACACCGTTCATAAGGTGCTTATAAAGCTTTCTTCCGAAGCTTTCGCCGTCGCCCGATGAAGCCTGACTGCTGCCCGAGCCGCCCTCGTGGTGATAAACAGGAGCGTCACCTGCTTCTATCCTGTTGATAAGCTCCTCGGGTATCTTGATACCGTCGGAGACCTTGGTTTTTATAACCTTCTTGCCGTTGAAGCGAGCCATCTCAACTGTCTTATCAGCCGCAACTATGATACCATCGCAGCCGTCGATGTCCTCCTGTGTGAGAACATTCTTTGCTCCACCCGAGCCGTTTGTCTCAACCTTGATAGAGATACCAAGCTTCTTTCCTGCCTTCTCCAGAGCCTCTGCAGCCATATAGGTGTGCGCTATACCTGTAGGACAGGCTGTAACAGCCAGCACCCTGTAGCCCTGTGCCTCTGTCTTTTGTTCAGCAGGCTCGTCAGGATATTTCTCTTTCTCCATATCGTCGATTATTTTCAGGAACTCTTCCTTGTCCTTTGCATTCAGAAGCTTCTCCCTGAAATCCTCATCCATAAGGATAGTCATTAGACGTGACAGTACCTCAAGGTGAACATCACCGTCATTCGGGGCTGCTATCATAAACAACAGATTTGAAGGCTCATCGTCAAGAGCCTCATAGTCAACACCCTCGGGAACTGTCATTGCTGCCAGCGACGGTGCTTTTACTGCCTCGCTCTTTGCGTGAGGTATTGCAATACCCTCACCTACGGCTGTCGAGCCCTTTTCCTCTCTCGCAAGGATACCTGCTTTGTAGGCTTCCTTGTCAGCGATATTTCCGCCCTTGACTTGCAGCTCAATCAGCAAATCAATTGCTTCGGGCTTGCTTTTGGGTGCTGCATTCAGTGCAATACTTTCCTTACTGAGCAGATCAACTATTCGCATAAGATAACCTCCTTTTATTTAAATGTCAGAGCGTTCTCAGCAGCTCTGCTATTTTCTCTTTTGTTGCCAGACCGTCAGAAAATGCCGTTGCACCGCCTGCGGCTGTACCAAGCTTCAGTGCGTACTCATAATCTCCGTCGATAGAGCCTGCCACAAAGCCTGCTACCATTGAGTCGCCTGCCCCGACAGAGTTTCTGACCTCACCCTTGCACACACCCTTTATGTGGGTCTGTCCATTCTCATCAACAAGGAGAGCTCCGTCGCCTGCCATTGAAATAAGCACATTCACAGCACCCATTTTCTGAAGCCTTCTTGCGTACTCCTCGATCTCTTCTATAGTTTTGAGCTCCACTCCGAACATCTCTCCGAGCTCGTGATTATTTGGCTTTATAAGAAACGGCTTATACTTGAGCACATTCAGCAGAAGCTCCTTTGTCGCATCAACCACCGTCCTTATATTTCTGCCCGAAAGCCTTTGCATTATTCTCTCATAAATATCCGAGGGCAGGCTGCTTGGTATACTGCCTGCAAGGATAAGCGTATCCCCGTCTGACAGCTTATCAAGCTTTTCAAAAAGAGCGTCAAGAGAAGCATCATCTATATCAGGTCCCTGACCGTTCAGCTCTGTCTCCTCAGCCGACTTGATCTTCACATTTATACGTGAGTTCCCTTTCGTAAGCCTTACAAAGTCAGCATCAATGCCCATGTCCGCAAGACCCTTCTCAATAGCCTCTCCTGTGAAGCCTGCCGTAAAGCCCAGTGCCTTTGACCTTACTCCGAGCTCATTCAGCACTATCGAAACATTTATGCCCTTTCCGCCGAAGTACATCTCCTCTGCCAACGAACGGTTTACCGCCCCGAGCTTCATCTCTCCCGTATGAACAACATAGTCGATAGCAGGATTGAATGTGACCGTATAGACCATTACATTACCTCCTTTACGCTTGTCGCATTAAGATATTTTTTATCCTCAAGCTTGTCAGTGATAAGCTTCACTCTGTTAAGCTTTGCAAAGGTCACTGACGTTATCTGATCGAATTTGGAATGATCCGCAAGAACGTAAGCTGTCTTGCTGTTCTGTATAACTGCAGATTTCACGCTTGCCTCATTGCAGTCGGGAGTACTTGCCCCTCCCGAGACCGATATTCCGTTTGCTCCGAGAAAGCTCTTAGTGAAATTATAGCTTTGCAGACTGCTAACACACTCTGCTCCGACTATCGCCTCAGTCGCAAGCTTTATCTCCCCCGCAGGAATAAACACCTTAAAGCCCCTCTGCGCCAGCTTCTTTGCATGAACAAAAGCATTAGTCACAAAGGTAACATTCTTATCGGGAATAAAGTCTATCATTTTCTCTGTTGTAGTTCCCGCATCAATAAAAACGAAATCCCCTTCATCTATCAGCGATGCCGCAAATCTTGCGATAGCAGCTTTCTCCTCAGTGAACAGCTTTGACTTCTCCTCAACGTCCTGCTCCTTCAGGCTGAACCTGTCACTCACCGAGATAGCCCCTCCGTAAACCTTTACAAGCAGCCCCCTCTGTGCAAGCGAGGTCAGGTCTCTCCTGACCGTCGATTCAGATGCTCCAAGAGCCTCGCAAAGCTCACCGAGCGTTACACTCTTATTAGTATTAACTGTACTTAGTATGATAGAATGTCTTTCTTCTGTCAGCATTTTAAAGCCTCCGAATGAATTGTTATGACCGTTTTTGATTTATCCTGATATAATATTATCATATCTTTTCAAAATTTGCAAGCATTTTCAGTCATTTTCAATCAAAATCGCCCAATTTTGTAGACCTGCACATATTGCTCTTCCCTTCTTTGGTGTTTTTAACAAATAAATAACCCCTTTTATCAGCTCGCTGGCACAACTATTGCCGCACCTGTCTGATAAAAGGGGATCATTTCAATTATGAGGGGTCAGTGTACTCCTTTTCTGCCGAAGGGTATACCCTGTAAAGCGGTCCGCTGTCCCACTTTTTCTTGGAGTCGCCTGCCCAGATCTCTATCATGCTGGGGTCATTTTTCCTGTAGCATATAAGCCAGTAATCCGTTTTGCCGTTCGGATGAGTGGTATGCTTCATAGTTCTCTTCTTTTCCAGAGCAGTGTAACCAACGCTTGCATTAAGGTGATTTACAAAGGTCTCTGACTCATTGTTTCCTTTCTGCCAGTTCTCTCTGTCATAGTTTGCACCCTTTGCTCCCGTGCATTTACAAACGACTACCAGATCGTAAGGCGCTTCAGCTCCGCTGCTCGTTACAGGCTGTACGTTAAACACCGTAGTGTTATATTCATAAAACGATTCGTAAGCCTCTTCGTCCTCGGACAGGAGCGTCTTTACAGAATTGTATATCTGCCTGCCGTTTGCCATATCGGTCTTTGCTGCTGCCTTTTTAATATAGTTGAACATTGTCGGTACAAGTATCGCTGCAACAATACCCATAATCGCCAGTACCACTATAAGCTCAACCAATGTGAAGCCTTTTCTGTTCTTTCCTTTCATAATACTCCCCTCTTTCTTAAAGCACTTCCCCAAGCCGCTTCATTCATAATTCTATAAAGCCCATTTAGCTAAATGAAACAAACTAATTCCTTGTTAATATAATACTCCTTTATCTTCCGTTTGTCAAGTTTATTCAAAATCAGTAAAAATTATAACATAAATTCTACCTTTTGCACAATTTTCACTTCGTTTTTTGTTAAGTAAAACAAACATATTCTTAAACGTTTTCGTTCCTTCTGAGATTGACTAAGCCACTCAAACGTTGTATAATAGTTAAAACGGAGGTATCACTATGGAGCACGGTAATATTTACGAACTCTCTCTTTTGGAGGAGTTCAGAAAAACTATCTGGGACAGGTTTCAGAAGGC
>ONLC01000094.1 GCA_900318545.1 uncultured Eubacteriales bacterium | reverse complement strand
ATGATAGGTACTGTGCCTATGTATGATGCGATAGGATATCTTGAAAAGGATCTGCTCGAGATCACAGCAGAGGACTTCCTCAAGGTTGTCCGTGCCCATTCCGAAGAGGGCGTTGACTTTATGACTATTCACGCAGGCATAAACAGAAGGGCAGTAGAGGCATTCATGCGTGAGGGCAGAAAAATGAACATCGTATCAAGAGGCGGCTCACTGCTCTTTGCATGGATGATGATGACAGGAAATGAGAACCCGTTCTTTGAGCACTATGATGAGGTGCTTGAGATCCTCCGTGAGTTCGATGTAACTATAAGCCTCGGTGATGCGCTTCGCCCGGGCTGTATAGATGACGCTACAGATGCAGGTCAGATAGCTGAGCTGATAGAGCTTGGCAACCTCACAAAGAGGGCATGGGATAAGGACGTTCAGGTAATGGTAGAGGGTCCCGGTCACATGGCTATGAACGAGATCGAGGCTAATATGAAGCTTCAGAAGAGGCTTTGCCACAATGCTCCGTTCTATGTTCTCGGACCTCTTGTGTCTGACATTTTCCCCGGGTATGACCATATAACCTCGGCTATAGGCGGTGCTATAGCTGCTGCAAGCGGAGCAGATTTCCTCTGCTATGTAACGCCTGCGGAGCACCTCAGACTGCCCGATGTCAATGACGTAAAGGAGGGCATAGTGGCTTCAAAGATAGCGGCTCACGCAGCGGACATCGCAAAGGGCGTGCCTCACGCAAGGGACAAGGACAACGAAATGGCTGAGGCAAGACACAAGGTAGAGTGGGAGGATATGTTCAAGGTAGCCTTTGACCCCGACAAGGCAAGAGAGTACTTTGAGAGCACACCTCCTGCTGACAGACATACCTGCTCAATGTGCGGAAAAATGTGTGCGGTAAGAACCACAAATATGATCCTCGCAGGGGAAAAGGTGGAGTTCTGCACAGAGCTTTAAGCCGTTATTCCAAAAAACGAACATTACAGCTTAGTGAGTGCTGCTGCTTAGTGAAAAGTGAATAGTGAATAAATAACAGTGAATAGTTAAGGTATCGCCTTTGGCAATGTATTCAAAATACGTCCGCAAAGCGGACACCTTGACTATTCACTATTCATTTTTCACTATTATGAATTCACTTAGCAGGCACTGCTCTAAGTAACAAAAAGACACTTCTGCCGTAATACAGCAGAAGTGTCCTGATAAAATCTTTTTTATTGTGCCTGCACTTTAGTACATTCCGCCCATGCCGCCTGCACCTGCAGCTGCTGCCATTGCAGCGTCTGCCTGAGGATCCTTCTTGTCAGCTACAAGGCTCTCGGTGGTGAGTACCATTGCTGCTACCGATGCTGCGTTTTGGAGTGCAGAACGTGTTACCTTTGTAGGATCAACGATTCCTGCAGGGATCATATCTACATACTCGGAGGTGTAAGCGTTGAAGCCGTAGCCTACCTTTCTGGAGCGAACGATCTTGTCGATGATAACGCTGCCCTCAAGACCTGCATTGAGTGCTATCTGTCTTACAGGCTCTTCAAGTGCTCTGTAAACGATCTGTGCACCTGTCTTCTCGTCGCCCGAGAGCTTATCAACAAGCTTCTTGACAGCAGGCATTGCATTGATAAGTGCTGTTCCGCCGCCTGCTACGATACCCTCTTCAACGGCTGCCTTTGTAGCTGCGAGAGCGTCTTCAATTCTCAGCTTCTTCTCCTTCATCTCGACCTCGGTTGCTGCACCTACCTTGATAACTGCAACACCGCCCGAAAGCTTAGCAAGTCTTTCCTGAAGCTTCTCCTTGTCAAAGTCGGAGGTTGTTGTTTCAAGCTGAGACTTGATCTGAGCAACTCTTGCCTTGATGTCCTTCTTGTCGCCTGCACCGTCAACGATGATGGTGTTCTCCTTCTGAACTACTACCTGTCTTGCAGTACCAAGCTGTGTGAGCTGTGTCTCGCTGAGCTCAAGTCCGAGCTCGGAGGAGATAACCTCTCCGCCTGTGAGAATAGCGATATCCTGGAGCATTTCCTTTCTTCTGTCGCCAAAACCTGGAGCCTTAACTGCTACGCAGGTAAATGTGCCTCTGAGCTTGTTTACGATAAGTGTGGAGAGAGCCTCGCCCTCAACGTCCTCAGCGATGATAAGGAGCTTCTTGCCTGCCTTAACGATCTGCTCAAGGAGAGGGAGTATCTCCTGAATGTTCGAGATCTTCTTGTCTGTGATAAGAATGTAAGGATCATCAAGAACTGCTTCCATCTTATCGGTATCTGTTACCATGTAAGGTGCGATGTAGCCTCTGTCGAACTGCATACCCTCAACTACCTCGCTGTAGGTCTCTGCGGTCTTGCTCTCTTCAAGAGTGATAACGCCGTCAGCAGTTACCTTATCCATAGCCTCTGCGATAAGCTTTCCTATCTCCTCGTCGCCTGCGGAAACAGCGCCTACTCTTGCGATGTCCTTTGAGCCCTCGATCTTCTTGGAGTTTGCAATGATAGTTTCAACAGCAGTGTCAACTGCGGCAGCCATACCCTTCTTGATTATCATAGGATTAGCACCTGCTGCGATGTTCTTCATACCCTCTCTTACGAGTGCCTGTGCGAGAAGTGTAGCTGTTGTAGTACCGTCGCCTGCTGCGTCATTGGTCTTTGTTGCAACTTCCTTGACAAGCTGTGCTCCCATGTTCTCGAAAGCATCGTCAAGCTCGATCTCCTTAGCGATCGTAACACCGTCGTTAGTGATGAGGGGAGCTCCGAACTTCTTGTCAAGAACTACATTTCTTCCCTTAGGTCCGAGTGTTATCTTAACGGTATCAGCAAGCTGGTCGATACCTGACTGGAGAGCTTTTCTTGCGTCCTCTCCGTAAATAATCTGTTTAGCCATTATAAATTACCTCTTTCTATTATTTTACTATTGCAAGGATATCTTCCATTTTAACGATGATGTATTCCTCGCCCTCGAGCTTTACATTAGTGCCGCTGTACTTGGAGAGCAGCACCTTGTCGCCCTTCTTTACTGTCATCTCAACGTCCTTCTTTCCTGCGCCGACCTCGATGACCTCTGCTACCTCAGGCTTTTCCTTTGCTGAGCCTGTAAGTATGATACCGCTCTTGGTGGTCTCCTCAGCCTCTGCCATTTTGACAACTACTCTGTCCTGTAACGGTTTGATAGTCATTATGTTTTCCTCCTTTAAAAGTAAGAAGCCGCAGCTAAGCTCCTGCTTCTCCTATGATTTTAATGATTTTAGCACTCTTGCTTTTTGAGTGCTAAATATATTTTAGCACCTTTTTCGTAAAATTCAAGCCTTTTAGGGAGGTTTTAACAAACTTTGTAGCCTTGCATAATTTCTAACATTCTATAGAGAAATTTTTTGGAGATTTTTAACAATAACACAATTGTGCTGTATTTGTATCGTTATTGAGGGGATAGCTTAGAAACTGCGTAATATCGTGATTTCAGAGCGTTTTTCCTGTTGGTGAAGATTTGAGTATTTGGCTGATATTTCTATTTTGAATTAGTGAAATCTGCCGAATTTATATGTTAACATATTTAAAGATTGTATTTTTTGTTGACAAATGAGGGTGAAATATGTTATAATTAATGAAAATTAACGTTAAGTTCATACTGATTTCATTTCTGCCAATTGTAAATTTGTTATAATATCTATATCAATTGAAATTTTCAGACAGAAATGGTCAAGGATCATTTATAACCCGAAAGCGGGAAATATGAAGGGGGAATTAAGATGTCATTAGGCAGAGTTTTAGTAGTGGATGACGACAAAAACATTTGCGAGCTTTTGCGTCTTTATCTTGAAAAGGATGGATATGGAGTTATCCTCGCACATGACGGAGAGGAAGCGATCGTCAAGATCAACGCACTGAAGCCTGACATAATCCTGCTTGATGTAATGCTGCCGGGAATTGACGGCTGGCAGGTATGCCGTGAGGTAAGAAAGAAGTCAAATGTGCCGATCATTATGATCACAGCAAAGAGCGAGACCTTTGATAAGGTGCTTGGTCTGGAGCTTGGTGCTGATGACTACATTGTCAAGCCTTTTGATACGAAGGAAGTTATCGCCAGAATCAAGGCTGTATACAGAAGAGTAGGACAGAGCAACGCTGAGAGCGAGGTCAAGGAAGTTAAGTATGACAAGCTTTCCGTTAATATGACAAGATATGAGCTCAGAGTAAACGGACAGGTGCTTGACACACCGCCGAAGGAGCTTGAGCTTTTGTTCCATCTTGCTTCCAATCCGAACAGAGTATATACAAGAGACCAGCTTCTTGATGAGGTATGGGGCTTTGAGTATTACGGAGACTCGAGAACGATAGACGTTCATGTAAAGAGACTCAGAGAGAAGCTCGAGGGTGTTTCGGATAAGTGGGCTTTAAAGACTGTCTGGGGCGTCGGATATAAGTTCGAGGTCGCAGAAGGAGCACATGAATAAGAAAGTAAGCATATTCTTTAAATACTTTGCAATTTGTTCAGCAGTAATACTCGTCAGCTTCGTATGCTTAGGCGCAGTATTACTGCTTGTTTCTTCACGGTACTTTATAAGCAACGAAAAGAGCCTTCTTGAAAAGCAGACAAGGTCGCTCGCATCCTATACCCGTGACAGGATAGAGGATAATCCTGCAGCATGGAAGGCTCTGGTAACGGCAGAGTATGAGAGATATGCTTTTGATGCGAATGTGGATTTTATCCTTTGTTCCGATGACGGACAGATCATCACGGGAACGACCTCGGGCAGTATAGGAAATCTTCCCGAGGCGATAAATGCGAAAAGCCTTGAAGCGTTTTCAGAGGGCTATAATTATGTCTATGGGGATCTGGGTAAGAGCCTCAGGGAAAGTGCTCATATTGTCGGAACGAAGTTCACAGCGAACGGTCCCGATTATTATTTGCTGGCGGTGTCCTCACAGGACGAGCAGAGAGAGTATCTCGGCAATCTGGCGGAGCTGTTTATTATTTCTGCGGTAATGGTGCTTGTTATAGTAATGTTTCTTGTGTACTTTATGACCCTGAAGCTCACAAGCCCCGTTAAGGAGATAGCTGATGCCTCGGCTAAGATAGGTAGGGGAGACTTTTCTGTTACCCTGCCTGAGTACTCTGTAGCAGAGTTCGATCAGCTTGCGAATTCGTTCAATGAGATGACAGCGAACCTCAAAAGCTATGACACTATGAGAAACAGCTTCTTAGCGAACGTATCTCACGAGCTCAGAACGCCTATGACCTCTATAGGCGGCTTCATTGACGGAATGATAGACGGCACTATCCCTCCGGAGGAGCAGCCGAGATATATGAAGATAATATCCTCTGAGGTAAACAGGCTTGCAAGACTTGTAAGAAGTATGCTGAACCTTGCCAAGATCGAGGCAGGCGAGCTTGAACCGAATATGCAGTACTTCTCTGTGCTGGAGCCTATAGTCGATACGCTTGCTACCTTTGAAACAAGGCTTGATGAAAAGCAGATCGAGATAAGAGGTCTTGATACGGACAGGATAAATCTGTATGCCGATAATGACCTTGTTCATCAGGTGATGTATAACCTTATCGAGAACGCCATCAAGTTTGTTGATAAGGGCGGATATATAGAGTTTTCATTCACACCGCAGGGCAGAATGACAGCTATTTCGATAAAGAACAGCGGCGAGGGTCTCTCCGAGGACGAGCTTCCGCTGGTGTTCGACAGATTTTACAAGACGGACAAATCCCGTGGCATAGACAAGACGGGTGTGGGTCTCGGACTGAATATAGTACGCTCCATTATCAGGCTGCACGGCGGCGAGATAATGGTAAGAAGCGTAAAGGGAGAGTACACCGAGTTTGTATTTACCTTGCCGAGCAAGGCGAAGGAAGAAAACTAAGGAGAATAGTGTGGATTACTTTGAAGAGGCCGAAAAGGACCTCACCGAAAAGGCGGAGCAGAGCTCTCAGCCCGATGAGAATGATCCTCTCAGGCTGCCCGAGGGCATGGTAAGAGTGGAGGATGCCGGAGATGACTTCTGGAAGGGCATCAAGAAAAGCAAGGAGCCGAAGAAGAAGGGAAGAGCCTTAGGTATCCTTCTGAAGGTCGGTCTTGCTGTTATGCTTGTTTGCTCGGGAATAGGTATCTCGATGATATCGCTCAGGGGAAACGGCTGGCTTTCAAATCTTATTTCGGGCGGAAAGAATATGAACTTTACCCTGCCCGTAAGCGAAAGGCCGAAGCTTGACTCGCAGTATATGCAGGAGGACGGCCGCTACACTACCGAGGGCGTTGCAAAGGCTGCCGCAAACAGCGTTGTGTATATAGAAACCTACTCTCAGGATAAGGCTGTGCTCTCAAAGGGGCAGGGCAGCGGTGTTATAATGACGGACACAGGCTATATAGTTACGAACGCTCACGTTATCGCTGGTGCGCAGAAGGGTATGAAGGTAGTCACGAATGACGGCATTGAGTACGCTGCAAAGCTTGTAGGTGCAGATGAAACTACCGATATTGCGGTGATAAAGATACCTGCACAGGGGCTTACTCCTGCGGAGTTCGGGGATTCTGACTCAGTGGTACAGGGCGAGCAGGTGGTGACTATAGGCTCACCTGCGGGATATAATAACTCGGTAACTGTCGGAGTGGTATCGTCTGTGAACAGAAAGGTACGCTCAAAGGACGGAACCGACTATATCAACTGCATACAGATAGACGCTCCGATAAACCCCGGCAATTCGGGCGGAGGGCTCTTCAATATGTGGGGGCAGGTTATAGGGATAACCTCGTCGAAGCTGTCCTCGAATGACTATGAGGGTATAGGCTTTGCGATAACTACCGAGCAGCTAAAGCCTGTCATTGAGGATATAATCGAGAAGGGCTATGTTACAGGCAGAGTGAAAATGGGCATAACCTACTATGCAGTATCTGAGACTACTGCGGATATCAATGATATGCTGAAGGGTCTTTACGTTGTCGGCATATCCGAGGACTGCGATATTGCCAATACGGAGCTTCAGGAGGGCGACATCATAACAGCTATCGATGGAAAGGATCCGCTGAGCTTTGAAAACGTATCGGATATTTACAAGGATAAAAAAGCAGGCGACACTGTTACCTGCGAGGTCTGCCGTGAAAATACTGACGGCGGATATGATGAGTTTGAGATAAGCTTTAAGCTTATGGAGGATAACGGTGGACTTATAGAATCATAAGAAAAGCTGTACCGAAGTGGTACAGCTTTCTGCTTATATAAGTCTTTTTATTACGGTTATCGGGTTGCCCCAGTGGGAGAAGTTTGCAAGGTTTGAGATAACTATTCCCGTTGCGGAGTTCTGTGCGTGTACCATAAGGCCGTCACCGATGTAGATGCCTACATGGTAGATGCTCGAATAGTTAGTGCCGCCAAAGAAAACTACATCACCCGGCTGTATGTTGTTATAGGAAACTGTTGTGCCGTACTCCGCCTGTGATGCCGCATAATGCGGAAGGCTGATACCTGCCTGTGCAAAGGAGAGCATGACCAGTCCCGAGCAGTCGCAGGCCTTGAAGCTTGCTCCGCCCCAGACATAAGAGCCTCCAACGTTGCTCTTCGCATAGGCAAGCACTGTGTTTATCTTGCTGGAATCACCCGAGGGTGCAGGCGTGGGAGCAGGTGCTTCGGTCGCCTTGGTGGTCTCCTTAGTGGTTGCCTTTGTTGTCTGCTGAGTGGTCGCCTGAGTCTGTGCAGTGGTTGCCTTAGTCTCAGCCGGTGAGGGCTCCTCCTCGGCAGCTGTGGTCTTTCTTGTGGTCGAGGCTGTCTGCTCGGCAGGCTTTGC
>ONLC01000253.1 GCA_900318545.1 uncultured Eubacteriales bacterium | reverse complement strand
GTAGATGAGAACAGACCCGTTCCTATTATGTTTTATCAAAAGCTCTGCGATCTTTGTGATGAAATTAATAACGGAAAAGTTAAATTGAAAGAACCCGTTATTTACTCAGAGACCAATATTATAATCAATAAGCCTAAAAACAAAGCTATTGATTTCTTTGAAAAGATTGCTCTGATTTATACATTGATCGAAGGCATCGAGTATCTCCAGGAAAAATTCTCTGAGATCTGGGACTGGATATCAAGCCGCCTTTAACATATCAGTCAGCAAAAAGATAGTTAAAAGCACTACCAATGCAGCTCGTAAGCCAAATTCAAAAGCCTTGAGTATTCTCAGTACTCGGGGCTTGTTTTCTGCAGCGGATATTATTTTTAACCAAACAAATGCCAGCACCGCTGAAATAATAAGAATGATCATCAAAGATAACAAATGCTCTGATGAAGCATTGATTCTGATTCTCGTTCCTCCTCACCTCGCCTTCTACGAAATGTTTCTTTTAGGAAACTGTATCAGCAAAAAAAATATCGAGAATTTTATCTTGCGACAGATTAAGCACCCTCGATATGCTTGCGATCTCGGGCTGTTTGAAGGCTGTTTCTCCCTTAAATCGAGAATACAGCGTCTTTTTGTCGATTCCTATCTTATCAGCGAGCTTAGGAATAGTCAGTCTGCATCTTGCTATTTCAGCATTCAGATCATTGATGTTCACCTTTTGCACCTCCTTCGTTTCCTTTAGGACACTTTTAGCTTATCATACTTTTTTCTGTTTGTCAACCCCTTTTGGAAACTTTTTTGAATTTTTCTCTAAAAATAGTTGCATTTTAGAAACTTATGTGTTATAATAGAGAAAAGCTAAAAGATCAGGGAGGCGGTAAAATGGAAATAGGAACTATTATCAACAAGAGAAGGAATGAACTTGATCTTACTCTTGAAGATGTTGGAAATGCCGTAGGTGTCAGCAAGAGCACAGTGAAAAAATGGGAAGACGGATATATTTCTAATATGAAGCGTGATAAGATCGCAGAATTAGCAAAGGTTTTACAGATCAGCCCTGTTGTTCTTATTACCGGAGATTACCCGAATGAAGGCACCGATATCAACAAGCTTGGCGGACAGGCATATAATTCTGAAAACATGGTACCTGTACCCGTTGTAGGAAGAGTTGCCGCAGGATTAAGTTGTTTTGCTGAAACAGATATTGAATCATATGAGCTCGTATCTTCTGAAAGCATATTACCGGGGTATGAGTATATGTGGCTCAGAGTGACCGGGGATAGCATGGAACCTATTATCTGCGAAAATGACCTTGTACTTGTAAGACTTCAGGACATTGTCAATGATGGTGATTATGCAGTAGTGCTTGTAGATAACGAAGACGGCCTGGTCAAAAAAATGCATCTTGAAAAAGACAGTCTCTCTCTAATAAGCATAAATCCTTATTATCCACCGAGGATTTTTAAAGAAAAAGATATGAAGAGAATAAGAATAATCGGTAAGGTCATAGAGAGCAAAAGAAAGTTTTAGGAGGAATAACTATGAGCTTCTTATCAAAGCTCCTGTTCAAAAAAGCTAAGCTTGAAAAGATCGTGAACGAGACTAAGCCAAACACCAATAAGCCTAAGCCCACCCTTGACAGCTACGTTGTAGTAGATGTTGAGACCACAGGTCTTAACCCGATAAGAAATGATATTATTGAATTTGGAGCTGTCAAGGTCATCGATAATGAGATTACCGAAGTGTTTAGTGAACTGGTAAAGCCTAAAGATACTCTACGTGCTGATATCACTCGGCTCACAGGCATCACGGAGGATATGCTTGCTTTTGCTCCGAGTATTAACAGGATCCTTCCGAAATTTCTTGAATTTATCGGAGACGCTGTGATCATAGGTCATAATATTGATTTTGATACGGATTTTATCTCTATAGCCTGTCAGCGTTTTAAGCTGCCGTTCAATAACAGCGTTGTTGACACGCTTGAAATGTCAAATATGGCATTTCCCGATCTGCCAAATCATAAGCTCTCAACTCTGTGTCAGCACTGCGGTATAGAGAATAAAGATGCTCACAGAGCTCTTTCAGATTGTCTTGCGGAAAAGGAGTTATTTGAGATACTCCAGCAAAGAACCCTTTATTTCATTACCCCTCATAAAAACATAAAGCTTGAAAAACGGTTCAATACTAAAGACTCAGAAAAGACCAAAGGCATGAAGGAGCTTCTGAACATCGTCGATGATATTATCTCAGACGGTATTATTTCAGAAGATGAGATTATGGAGCTCAAAGATTGGCTCGATGCAAATCCACAATTTGCAGGGAACTATCCCTTTGACAGAATAAAGACCTCAATAGACAAAGCTCTGGAAGACGGAATACTTGAAGACCATGAGCTTGAAGATCTTCTCGATCTGTTCCAGCGTATCAGTATGCCGAGGACTGAAACGATCGCAGAAGATGCTTTGGAGATCAGCGAAAAAGTTATTTGCCTTACCGGAGAATTCAGCAGAGGATCCTTTGACGAACTGTCGGAGGAGCTCTCCGCCATGGGAGCGGTGATCAAAAAAACGGTCAGCGGAAAAGTCGATTATCTTGTGATCGGCAGCTATGGCAGCCCCGAATGGTCTTTTGGCAGCTATGGAGGAGATTATAAAAAGGCAATGGAGCTGCAGGATAAAGGCAAGCAAGTTAAAGTCATATCCGAAGACGAGCTGTTTTCAAAATGCAGCTTGCTGCAGACAATATAAATAAAAAAGTCTCCCTGGGGAGAGCTTTATAATAAATATCAGAGGTGATAAAATGACCGTAACAAAATACCCAACGCCCGAAGCCGTTGATAAGGCACTCAGCGATGATGAGCCGCTGCTCGTGCTGATCTCCTTTGACGGCAGCGAGCTGATCGTCAGCCAGATCGACGAGGCTGTTGAGCATCATATACTGCTT
>ONLC01000118.1 GCA_900318545.1 uncultured Eubacteriales bacterium | reverse complement strand
ACGGCATCGGGCTTTAAGGCCTGCGGAACTCTTTTCAACTCCCTCTTCGGGGTCGACTACCATATTGCAATGATAATCAGTGCTATTGTTATTATCGCCTACACCTGCACAGGAGGCTTCCTTGCGGCAAGCTTTACAGACCTTATCCAGAGCATCGTTATGACAACGGCACTTGCTGTCCTTGTTATCTTCGGAGTAAACAAGGCAGGCGGCTTTGACAATGTAGTCAAGAATGCAGAGAGCCTTACAAACTACCTCTCGCTCACCAAGACAGTTACCGAAGACGGTGCCGAAACTACCTTCGGTTTCCTCTCCATAGTCTCGACACTTGCATGGGGACTGGGCTACTTCGGAATGCCCCATATCCTGCTCAGATTTATGGCTATCAGAGATAAGAACGAGGTAAAGACCTCAAGAAGAATTGCATCTGTATGGGTAGTATTTGCAATGGGTATCGCAGTATTCATCGGTATCATCGGAAATGCCCTCACAGCTAACGGCACTATCGTAAAGCTTAAATCTGCTTCCGATGCAGAGACCATAGTTCTTAAAATTGCCGAGTACATGGGCGAGCACGGAGTTGCCCTTGCACTTATCGGCGGTATCATCTTCGCAGGAGTGCTTGCCTGCACGATGTCAACCTCGGACTCGCAGCTTCTTGCAGCTTCATCAAGTATGTCCGAGAACATATTCAAGGGCGTTTTCAAGATGAAGATCTCCGACAAGGCATCAATGCTTATCGCAAGAGCAGTTCTTGTGGTCATCGCAGTTCTCGGAGTTATCCTTGCGTGGGACCCCAACAGCTCGGTATTCAGAGTTGTTTCCTTTGCATGGGCAGGCTTCGGAGCTACCTTCGGTCCTCTTATGCTCTGCGCACTTTTCTGGAAGCGTTCCAATAAGTACGGAGCTATCGCAGGCCTTGTAGTCGGAGCTGTAATGGTGTTCCTGTGGCACTTTGTTATAGCACCTCTCGGCGGAGTGTTCGCTATTTATGAGCTGCTGCCTGCATTTATCTGTGCTCTTGCAGCTATAATAATAGTATCTCTTGTGACCTCAAAGCCGGAAGACGAGATCGAAGAAGAGTTTGAAGCAGTCAAGGCTGAAATGAAGGCTTAAACATACCTATCAATAATCACAGCAGACTCAGACAGAGTGTCTGGGTCTGTTTTGCACAGAAGGGGGCACACTATGGATTACATCACCGTATATGCTGAGGCAGAGGGCAGGTATGAGGAAAAACGCTCGGAGTTTATAGGACATATAGCACCCGTGAAAACCGGTGACGAGGCTGCTGCCTTTGTTGAGCGTATAAAGTCTGAAAACCGCAAGGCGAGGCACAATGTTTATGCCTATATAGTCCGTGAGGGTAACATAACACGCTATTCCGATGACGGTGAGCCTCAGGGAACGGGCGGAATGCCGGTGCTTGATGTACTCAGAAAGCAGGGGCTTTCAGATGTATGCGTGGTAGTCACCCGTTATTTCGGAGGTATACTCTTAGGTGCAAACGGCCTTGTGAGAGCCTATTCTCAGGCCTGTGCCGAGGCGGTATCCTCTGCACGGAAAATGTATATGTCAGACTGCTCACGACTGGAGTTTTCTGTAGACTATACTCTTTACGGAAAGGTCAGCTACCTGCTGCCGAGCTATAAGGTCATTACGGAGCGTGAGGACTTTGCCGACAGGGTGAACATATCGCTCCTTGTCAGAAAGGTGTATGCAGAGGACTTGAAGGCTAAGCTTGTTGATGCGTCAAACGGCAGCATTGAATTGTCAGAAACAACAGGATTGATAGCTGATTTCGGTGAAAAATTGTAAAAATATACAAAGTTGAAAAATGCTTCTGCGAAAAAGAGGAGAATTAAAGGATTTTTGAGTATATATATACAGTGATGCACAAATTATGCCTATGCTCCCGAAGGAGGTGCTCTGATGCTGGTCAGAGAGATCACTGAACAGACCGAAAAGTATATCCTCTGCGAGAATGCCTGCCTTAGCGTGAATACAAAGGGCAGAGAAAGAGCTGAGGAAAAGGACGAGCTTAGAACCGATTTTCAGCGTGACCGTGACAGGATACTGCATTGTAATGCGTTTCGCAGGCTGAAGCATAAAACTCAGGTGTTTTTGTCGCCTGCGGGAGACCACTACAGAACAAGGCTTACTCATACCCTTGAGGTCAGCCAGATAGCGAGAACTATCGCAAGGGCTTTAAGGCTCAATGAGGATCTGACCGAGGCAATAGCACTGGGGCATGATCTCGGGCACACGCCCTTCGGTCATGCAGGGGAGAGAACGCTCAACGAGCTTGCTCCCGACGGCTTTCATCACTATGAGCAGAGCCTTCGGGTGGTCGATCTGATAGAGAAGGACGGTAAGGGGCTGAACCTCACTTGGGAGGTCCGTGACGGTATACTCAAGCATACGAATATGAAAGCCGATACCCGTGAGGGCTGTGTTGTCAGGACTGCCGATGTGATTGCCTACATAAATCACGATATTGATGATTCTGTCAGGGCAGGCATACTGACCGAGAACGATATTCCGAAGGACCTCAGAGAGGTGCTTGGCTCATCAAAGTCTGAGAGGATAACTACACTTGTTAAAGACGTTATAGCCCACGGCTCGCAGGAGATAGGAATGTCCCCCGAGATAAGGGCGGCTTTTGACGGGCTTCATAGATTTATGTTCGAGAGCGTTTATTTTAATCCCGTGTGCAAGTCCGAGGAGACCAAGGCCAGAGATATGATAATGAAGCTTTACGAGCATTACATCGACAATATAGAACAGCTCCCTGCTGAGTATTTAGACCTTGCCTACCGCTTTGGTGCGGACAAGGCAGTGTGCGATTATATCGCAGGAATGACAGACGGCTTTGCCGTTGAGACCTTTAAGTCTTTGTTTATTCCGAAAAGCTGGGAGTATCTTTAAGGCAGAAATGAAAGGGTGTGACGAAACTGCCGTTACCCGTTGATTTTATAGAGCGTCTTAAAGCTGCGAATCCTATTGAAGAGGTAATGGGCAGCTATGTGAGCTTGAGGCGTTCGGGCAGAGATTTTGTCTGCCTTTGTCCTTTTCATAATGAGAAGACACCATCGTGTTATATTCACCCCGATAAGGAGTACTTCCACTGCTTCGGCTGCAATGCAGGCGGTGATGTGATAACCTTCACGATGAAATACAATAACCTTGATTATATGGAAGCGGTAAGGTTCCTGGCTGAGAGAGGCGGTGTACCGATGCCCGAGGATACATTCTTCGGCGGACAGCGGCAGGACACAAGAAAACGCCTTTATGAAATGAACAGAACTGCTGCTAAGTTCTTTTTTGAGCAGCTTAAATCGCCTGAGGGCAAAGCCTGCCTTTACTACCTTATGAGGGTGAGAAGGCTTTCTCAGGAAACGATAAAGAAATACAGAATGGGCTTTGCTCCGAACAGCTGGTCGGCTCTTAAACGGTATATGATGTCAGAGGGCTACTCCGAGGAGGAGCTTTTGCAGGGCTCACTCATATCGCAGTCGAAGGATAATTCCAAAAAGCCCTTTGATTTCTTTGTGAACAGGGCTATGTTTCCGTTTTATGATCTGTCGGGGCATATAGTGGGCTTCGGAGGGCGTGCCCTCAGTAATGATGATAAGAGAAAGTACCTCAATTCGAGGGAAACTCCTGTTTATAATAAAGACCGCTATCTGTTCTCGATGAACTTCGCAAAGAATGCCTGCGTAAAAAACAGGCAGATACTTCTTTGCGAGGGCAACCTTGACGTTATCTCACTCAATCAGGCAGGCTTTGAGAATGCAGTTGCCTCATGCGGAACCGCACTTACACCCCAGCAGGTGAAGATAATTTCAAACTATGCCGACAGCGTGGTTATCTGCTATGACTCCGATGAGGCAGGGCAGAAGGCGACTAAGAGAGCTATAAAGCTTATCTCGGAAACAGGGCTTAAAACAACTGTCCTGCATATGGAGGGCGCTAAAGACCCCGATGAGTACATAAACAAGTTCGGAGTCGATCACTTCAATCACCTTATACGGGAGTCCAAGGATGCGGTAACGTATCGGCTCGATGAGTGCAGGTCTAAGGTCGATATGGATTCCGAGGAGGGCAAGTATGAGTACCTGAGGGAGAGCTGTAAGGTGCTTATGGAGCTGCCGTCACCTGCTCAGAGAGAGCTCTACTTTGCAAGGCTTGAAAAGGAGACAGGGCTTAACCGCACCTCGATAGAAAGCGAGCTTGACGGAATGAAACGACGTTCTGTCAAAGCAGAAGACAAGCGGGAGTGGAACCGTATAGTAACAGGCACGAATGAACGCCGTGACCCCATAAACCCTGAGGCTATGCGTCATAAAAAGCAGGCAAGGTCGGAAGAGGGCATTATCTACTACATTTACAAAAACCGTGATGCCTGTGGGTGGATATCAGAAAGGCTCTCTGCGGACAGCTTTGTAACGGAGTTCAACAAAAGGCTGTATCAGAGCCTTATTACAAAGATAAATGCTGATCTTGATTCCTCGGTATCATCATTCAATGATGAGTTTTCCCCCGATGAGGTGGGCAAGCTGACCGAGATGATAGATAAATACGAGAAGCTCGGTATTGACGAGACTGTCGTTAATGATTATATTAATGTGCTTCTTGAGTATAATAAGAAGAAAACCCCCGAAGGTGATGATGATGACGACTTTATGAGCGCTGTCATTTCAATGAGGGCAAAGAATAAGCGTTGATAATATCACGTTCTGTATTTGCAGAGCGTATGATGAGAATAAGTAAAAAGCGAAAGGAAAGTAAAAAACATGGCTGATAAGAAAACCACAATAATGGAAACCCTGATACAGCACGGCAAGCAGACAGGAAAGATCAGTACCAAGGAGATCATTGATGCTCTTGAAAAGCTTGACTGCGATGCTGAACAGATGGACAGCTTCTATGAGGAATGTGCAGCTGCCTGTGCCTCAAACAACATCGAGATCATAGACGACCTTACTATTGACGATACCCTCGACTATGTGAACCCCGATGACGAGATGAATCAGGACGGAGTTGATATATCACTCTCTACTGACGGCATCGCTATGGACGACCCTGTTAAGATCTACCTCAAGGAGATAGGAAGAGTTCCGCTTCTGACCTCTGAGGAGGAGATACAGCTCGCAGAGAAAATGTCGGGCGGTAATGAGGCAGAGGCCAAGAAGGCAAGAAAAAGACTTGCCGAGGCTAACCTCAGACTTGTTGTATCTATCGCCAAGAGATATGTCGGCAGAGGCCTTTCCTTCCTTGACCTTATTCAGGAGGGTAATATGGGTCTTATCAAGGCTGTTGAGAAGTTTGACTATACAAAGGGCTTCAAGTTCTCGACCTACGCTACCTGGTGGATAAGACAGGCTATCACAAGAGCTATTGCAGATCAGGCAAGAACTATACGTATACCTGTCCACATGGTGGAAACAATAACAAAGGTTAAGAAGGCTTCCTCACAGCTTCTTCATAAGAACGGCCATGACCCCTCGCCCGAGGAGATCGCAGGAGTGCACCCTTTTGAGAATATCCCGAAGGAATTCGTACCCTCCAACCTTGACAAAAATTCGTATGATGAATGCTTTCGCGTTGAAACAGCAGAAGCCTACCAAGCAGCACGAAGGGCAGCCAAAACTGACGGGATACTCATCGGTGCTTCATCGGGAGCAATTCTGTATGCGGCAACAAAAGCCGCACAGCGCAAAGAGAATTTCGGAAAGACGATCGTTGCGATCCTTCCGGATACGGGACTTCGCTATCTTTCTACCAATTTATTCAAAGGAGAATGATCATGAATATCAAAAAAATAATCAGTGCAGTTATATGCACGGTAATAATAACAGCAGCACTTCCGTCCTGTGCAATAAGAAAAAGTGCAGACAGCAGCAAGGAAAAAGCGTCTTATAAATACGGCAAGATACAGATTCCCGGCAAGGACGGCGCACTCTGCGGAGCGCCTATCTATGTTGCCTATGAGAAGGGATATTTTGCAGAAGAGGGCTTCGATGTCGAGCTTATTTCAGCGGATACCGAGACCCGCAAAATTGGTCTTAACAACGGTACTATCCCGATAGTAAACGGGGATTTCCAGTTCTTTCCGTCAATGGAGCAGGGTATCAGCGTAAGCGTTGTTGACGGTCTGCATTTCGGATGCATCAAATTCGTTGTACTTCCTGATTCCGATATTAAAACCGCGGAGGACCTTAAAGGCAAAAAGCTCGGTGTTGATGAGATAGGCGGCACTCCGCATCAGGTCGCAAGCGTATGGCTTGAAAATGCAGGTATTTCTGCAAGACAGGAGGACAAGGAGGTAACATTCCTGCCCTATTCAGACGGTAATCTTGAGCTTGAAGCACTCTATAACGGCGACATTGATGTGGCTTGTATGTGGGACCCGCTCGGCTCGGTCTCCGCAAAGGAAGGCAAGACCAAAATAATATTTGATCTTTCGACCGATCCTCAGTTTGAGGGAAAATACTGCTGCTTCCTCTATGCGTCGAACAAGGTCCTGAAAGAAGATCCCGAAAAGGTCGCCGCACTTCTTCGTGCATACCGCAAAGCACAGGACTTTATAAGCCGCGACCCCGAGGGAACAGTTGATCTGATAATCAACGGAAAATACTCACAGATAACGGATAAGGAGCTTGCAGTCGATCTTATAAAGTCTTACGAATATCCGTCCTATGATGCAAGAAAAGAGGACCCCGACAGAGTTAGGGAAAATGTAGAATACTTTGCAGCGGCACTGAATGACATCGGTTATCTTGAAACCTCAGCCGACGATTTTGTGAGCAAATACTATTCCGATGTCAAGGTA
>ONLC01000116.1 GCA_900318545.1 uncultured Eubacteriales bacterium | reverse complement strand
AGTTTCGTTGTTGCAGTCAGCGTAAAGGATAGCACTGTCAAATCCTATTTTGACAGTTGTTTCAACGCCCGGTTCAATATAAACAACCTCTTCTTTAGGCGTGCTTACAGGAGTACTTGCCTGCGGCTGAGCAGGAACCTGATCGTTTACAGGTGCCGCTGTGCCGGCATCAGGTGCAGGAGCAGCCTGTGCATTATTCTCGGGTTTTTTTATGCCCTCCTTGAATTTAGTTTTATCAGCTGAGCCGTTTATTTTTCCGTCATCTAAAAAGTCTGCTAGCTTATCCAGTAATCCCATATTTATCTCTCCTTATTAAGACCTAAGAATGCAGCACCGATGATGCCTGCATCATTTCCAAGTTTAGCAATAACGATCTCAGTGTTTTTAGCTGAGTTCTTTGTGTATATTTCCTTGGCAACAAGTTCTTTCAGCGGCAGAAGCAGCGGATCGCCCTCGTTGCAGACACCTCCGCCTATGCAGAGGATATCAGGCTGGAAAATATTAATTGTGTTTGTGATACCGCAGGCAAGATAGCGAATGTACTTATCAACTACCTCTTTACCTGCTTTGTCTCCTGCTCTCATAGCATTGAAGGCTGTTCTTGCGGAGATCTTTCCGTCCTCCTCGTTCATTTTCCACATAATTGAGTTCTTATCATCAAACATTGCTTCCTTAGTCATTCTGACAAGACCTGTTGCTGAGGAGAATACCTCAAAGCAGCCCTTTCTTCCGCAGGTGCACTCAGGACCGTTGGGGTCAATTACAGTATGACCGATCTCAGCTCCCGCAAAGTTAAAGCCTGAGTATATCTTGCCGTTAATTATGATTCCACCGCCTACACCTGTTCCAAGTGTAATGCATACTGCATCATTGGCACCCTTTGCAGCACCTGCGACGTATTCACCGTAAGCTGCAGCGTTTGCATCGTTCTCAACATAGCAAGGCTTGCTGATGTGTGTCTGCATAAGCTTTACAACAGGAAAGTTCAGAAAACCGAGATTGTTAGAGTACTCGATTATACCTGTGTCCGAGTTTGCAGTACCGGGTGTACCGATACCAACCGACTCAATATCCTCGACAGTAAGTCCTGCCTGCTTTGTTGCCTCCAGAGCAACATTAGCCATGTCAGCACAGATGTCCTCTGCAGGTCTCGGAAGATTGGTTTTGCAGGTAGCCTTTGAGATTATCTCAAAGTTTTCATTTACTACTCCTGCTTTGATATTTGTACCTCCGAGATCAATACCGATATAGTATTTCATATTATTCCTCCATATAATAAAAATTATTGATCGTCTTCATCATATTCGTGGAAGTTGATCTCTTCCTTAACGGGTTCAGGCTTTTTAGCTTCCATTCTTTTTTCGATCTCTCCGTAGATAAGAAGATAAACCACTTCAAGAACAAAAGCAAGTAAAATAATAATCCAGATACTTATATCTGTGAAGATACCAAGCAGCACCGCCACTACGATGATAAGTATCTCTCCGATCTCTTTCTTAGGGTCAAAGCTTAAATTAGCAAACATAGCATTCACCTAGTCGATCTTTGTTAGTACAAAGGTGCATTTGCCTTCTACCGAATATTCACCGCTTCCTGCTGAAAGGAAAACACTGTCGCCCTTAACTGCAGAAACGCTTTCTCCTGCGCAGCTGATGACAGGCTCACCTTCAAGAACGAGCAGGCTGTTGAAAGAGCTTTCGTCAGCATTCAGAACAGCCTTATCCTGAACATTAACCCTGTAGGTAGTAAAGTACTCGCATTTGGCAAGCAGCTTGATATCATAGCCGTCTTTCTGCTCGACAGGAGTTTCGGGATATTGTTCAGCAGGTGCAAGCTTGGTAACGTCTTTAGCCTTCTCGATGTGAAGCTCTCTTGGCTTGCCGTCTTTGCCTACTCTGCCGTAGTCATAGATACGGTAGGTGGTGTTGGAGTTTTGCTGTATCTCCGCAATAAGTATGCCCTTGCCGATAGCATGGAGTGTTCCCGATCTTATAAAGAAAACATCTCCCTTATGAACTGGCACATTGTTTGTGACCTCAAGCAAAGTGTTATTCATTATCCTTTCAGCGAATTCTTCCTTGCTGATCTCATGCTTAAAGCCGTAAAGGAGCTCAGCACCCTCGTCACAGTCAACAACGTACCACATCTCTGTTTTTCCGTATTCACCCTCAACTCTCTGAGCATATTCATTGTCGGGGTGAACCTGAACAGAAAGGTTGTCTTTAGCATCAATAAGCTTTATAAGGATAGGGAAGCTTTCAAAACGCTCACAAGCTGAGCCAAGTACTGCCTTGCCCTCCTTCTCGATATACTGAGAAAGAGTAAGACCCTTGAACTCTCCGTCAGCAATAACACTTTCGCCGTCCTTGTGACAGGAAAGCTCCCAGCTTTCAGCGACCTTATCATAGTCGCAGTTCTTGCCGTACTCATCACGTAGTCTTGTCCCGCCCCAGATGTAATCTTTGAACGCAGGGGATAATTTGAATAATGCCATATTTTTATGCACCGAAAACGATGCTCCTCCTTCCAAAATATATATTTATACCTTTATATAATAACACATTTTACTAGTCAAGTCAACATTTTTTCAATAAATCTGATATATTTCTGTTATTATTAAAGGAGCTTGCGAGCTAACGTGATAAAAATGGAGATTTGTTCTTTACTTTTGTCAGAAACTGTGCTATAATAAATGTTAATGAGTTTATCTTACGGAAGGAAAAATCATGAAATACTACTTTAATTGTGATAAATGGGGAAGCTGCTTCAGTGTGCCTGCAAGTGTAGCTCAAAAGCATCTGAAGCTATGTGATCCGGTATATCTAAAAGTGCTGATATTTGCACTTTCTCAGAATGACCACGAGCTTGATTCGTCTTTGATTGCTGATGCCTGCGGTGTATCTGAAAAGATTGTTGATGATGCGGTTAAATACTGGCAGACGAACGGTGTGCTGATATCGGATAGAAATTCAGCTCAGCCTGTTGTACGAAATCAGCAGGTAGGTGCTGTCAAGGCATTTGACCCTACAGGCTCATCGGTAAGTAAAAAGCTTGCTATAAGATATACAAACGCAGAAATTCTCGAAAAAACACGTTCAGACAAGCAGCTTTCGCAGCTTCTTAATGAGATACAGTCGGTTTTCGGAAAAACCATCAATTCTACCGAGCAGGGTGAGCTTATCGCCCTATATGAATACTATGGCTTTGATGCGGCATCTATTCTTCTGACAGCACAGTACTGTGTGTCGCTGGATAAAACACGGGTAGCATACCTTGCAACAGTTATGAAGAGCTGGTATGAGCAGGAGATACTTACATATCAGCAGATAGAGCGTGAGATCATCAGGGTTTCTGCTGTGAAAAAGTATGAAAGCAGATGCCTGTCCGCATTCGGGATCACTTCCAAGCCTACACCGACTCAGCTTGAATATATCAGAGCCTGGAAGGATATGGGCTTTACTATCGAAATGCTGGAGATAGCATACAATAAGTGTATGGATAATATAAATAAGCTGAACTTCAAATACATAAATACAATACTTACCGATTGGGCATCTAACAGCATAACTACTCCTACTCAGGTAAATGCGGAGGACAGCAAATTCAAGGGCAGAAAGAAGGCAGCTTCAACTGCTGAAAAGACCTCTTATGATCTTGATGAGTTTGAACGCTTCGCTAAGGATTTTGATCTGAGCAGAGCAAAAAAGAATAATTAACGGAGAATAAAATGAATTATACAAAAAATGCTTATGAACGGGCTGAGAGAACTCTTGCGGAACGTAAAAATGCAGCATATTCAGAGCAGAAGCAAAGATATGATTTAGCTGTCAAGTCCGTTCCCGAGATAGCAAAAATGACAGCAGCTCTTGATAAGAAAAAATTTGAGCTTCTACGCCGTATAGGGTCCGGGCAGAGTAACGCATCTTCTGTTATCTATGATCTCAAAGCCGAGACTGAAACTATAAACCGTGCTATTTCGGAGCTCCTTGTTTCAAACGGCTTTCCCGAGGATTATATCAGCTATAAATTCACCTGTGAGAAATGCTATGATACAGGCTATCGTGACGGCATCAGATGCAGCTGCATGACCGAGCTTCTGACAAAGTACACTATTGAGGAGCTTAATGAGTTCTGCACTTTGAAGCTGCATACTTTTGATGAATTCAGGTCGGATTATTATCCTGAAAGAGACTCCGACGGAGAAGAGCCCCGAAAGAGAATGGAGCTTGTTTACCGTAACTGTATTGAGTACGCAAAGGACTTCAGACAGGATTCCGATTCGCTTTTCTTTTACGGAAAAACAGGTTTAGGTAAAACATTTTTGTCCTCCTGCATAGCCTCTGAGCTTATGAAAAAAGGGTATTCGGTCGTGTTTTTCTCGATACCCTCCCTGTTCACAAAGCTTGAAGACGAGCATTTCGGAAGAGCAGATACAAAAACTATGGAGCTTCTTCTGTCGGCTGACCTTGTCATACTTGATGACCTTGGCTCTGAATTTAAGACCCAGTTTACTGAATCTAAGCTCTACGAGATAGTAAACGGCAGGCTGAACCTTGATAAGCCCGTGATCTTATCAACGAACCTTTCAGTCGGGGAGCTTCAGAAAATGTATAATGAGCGTATCATTTCCAGGATCATAATGCAGTATGCTCCTATGAAATTCTTAGGCAGCGATATAAGGCAGATTATGAGACGAAACAATTACAGATAATAGTAAAGCCCTTCTCCGATTTACGGAAAAGGGCTTTTTTTTATACCTTTGCGAGGCCGTTTTTGATATCCTCGATAATATCGTCAACATTTTCAAGACCAACTGAGAACCGTACCATTCCGCCGTTGATACCCGCAGCTACAAGCTGCTCATCGGTAAGCTGCCTGTGCGTTGCTGACGCAGGGTGCAGTACACAGGTCCTTATATCTGCAACGTGAACCTCGTTTGATGCAAGCTTCAGGCTGTCCATAAACCTTACAGCCGCAGGTCTGCCGCCCTTGATAACAAAGGAGATAACTCCTGCCGAGCGTCCGCCGAGATACTTAACAGCTTTGTCGTGATACTTGTCGCCCTCCAGAGCAGGGAAGGTAACGCTTTCGATCTTATCAGACTCTTTTAAGAACTTAGCGACCTTGATAGCATTCTCGCAGTATCTGTCCATTCTGACAGGAAGAGTCTCCAGTCCGAGATTAAGCAGGAAAGAAGAATTAGCAGCAGGGTAACAGCCAAAGTCTCTCATAAGCTGCATTCTTGCCTTTACAATATACGGGGCAAATGGATACTTTTCAGTGTAAACAGTTCCGTGATAGCTCTCATCAGGTTCAGTCATACACGGGAACTTGCCCTGAGTCCAGTCAAACTTGCCGCTGTCAACAATAACACCGCCTACCTGAACAGCATGACCGTCCATGTACTTTGAGGTCGAGTGGATAACGATATCAGCACCCCACTCGATTGGTCTGCAAAGGTATGGTGTTGCAAAGGTATTGTCAACAATAAGCGGAACACCGTTTTGGTGAGCACACTCAGCCCACATTTCAATGTCAAATACGGTCAGTGCAGGATTTGCGATAGTCTCGCCAAATACAGCCTTTGTGTTAGGCTTGAAAGCAGCCAGCAGCTCTTCTTTAGTAGCGTCAACATCAACGAAGATGCATTCTATTCCCATTCTTTTGAGTGTAACTGCGAAGAGATTAATTGTTCCGCCATAGATAGAGGACGAAGAAATAAAGCTGTCGCCTGCCTCGCAGATATTGAGGATAGACAGCAGCGAAGCAGCCTGTCCCGATGATGTACACATAGCAGCAACACCGCCCTCAAGGGCAGCGATCTTTTTCTCTACTGCATCTGTAGTCGGGTTTTCAAACCTTGAGTAGATAAGGCTCTTGGTAGGGTCATCAAAAACAGCTGCAACATCATCGGTCGAGTCATAAACGTAGGTCGTGCTCTGAACTATCGGCACGACTCTTGGTTCTCCGTTTTTAGGTGTATAGCCTTCGTGAAGGCATTTGGTCTCAAATTTCATTTTCAACAGTCCTTTCGGTTTTATATTTCACTAATGTTTACTCTGCTCATACTGACAGCACTTTCCATTGAGATACGCACAAGCTCCTTGCCGTCAGTGTTCTGTTTGGTGAAAGCCATAAGCATTTTAGTGAGTGCCGCAGCAAATACAATGTGGAGCTCACCCGGTTCGCAGTACTGTATAGCAAGTGCGGACATAGGTGCCCAAAGCATTTTAAGATAGCTCTGCATCGTATCTCCTGTCTTGACCCCTCGTACAGTTCCGAAGCTATCGCTTCCTGCTGCAGAGGACACATACCCTAATATCTCGTTAATGTCGGGCAGCTCCGAGGACACTCTGCTGAGCATTGCCCATAAGGAATAGCCCTCACCTATCAGGAGTTTATCTGTAAGCTCTCCGAAATAGTAATGCTTGCCCGATCTGTCGGAGAATACCTCAAACACATCTTCTACAGCCATTTTAGCAGTAATAATATATTTTGAACGTATATCAGCCTGACAAGCATATCCAGCAAGGCAGCCCAGAGCCGATACCGCTGATTGAGGGTGCAGCTGTCCTCCGACAGACATAGCACCTACAAGTCTTTGAACAACAGCATCTGAGCCGAGCTTTATCTTGTTGTTATCCATTAAACGTTGATCTCCGCAACATCGTCGGAAACACCGTTTGCTTCAATAACAGGCTTTACGCAGTTTTCAATAAACTCGTCAACCTGCTGAGGGCATCTGCCGATATAGTTTTCAGGCTGCATTATCTTTTCAAGCTCTTCAAGAGTGATGTTGAACATTGGGTCAGCAGCTATAAGCTCAGCGAGGTTATTTTCAAGTCCCTCAACCTTAACAT
>ONLC01000261.1 GCA_900318545.1 uncultured Eubacteriales bacterium | reverse complement strand
ACTACCGCAAATCCCACAAGTCCGAACTCGGATTCGATAAGCTCCAGCTTATCATCGAGCTGACAATCAAGCTTGAACCAGTCAAGCTTGCTCTTTGCCATACCTTCTCCTTCCGAAAATTCTATATATCAGAACGGTACACCGTCATCGGATATGATCTCATCGAACTCCAAGAGATCAAACGGCTCACTTTCCTCCTGAGCCTTTCCGAATGACATCTTATAGCCGTTCCTTGTAATACCGGGAACGCTTTCGCTCCCGATACTTACATCTTTCTCCTGCGGTCTCTGACCGCCTGTCTGAGCTGTACTCTTCGGCTCACCCGTAAAGGATACGCTGTCAGCATACACCTCGGTAACATAATGTCTTGAGCCGTTCTTATCATCGTAGGTCCTTGTCCTGAGGCTGCCCTCAAGGGCGATCATTCTGCCCTTGCCAAAGTATCTGCTGATAAACTCGGCCTGCTGTCTCCATGCGACACAGGTGATAAAATCGGTCTGTCTCTGCCCGTCAGCACCTGTGTAATTACGCTCGACCGCCACATTGAAGCTGAGTGTCTGCACACCGCTCGGAGTCTGCTTCAGTTCAAGCTCCTGAGTGATACGGCCCATGAGAATGACACGGTTAAGCATTTGCGGTAAACTCCCCTGTCATTATATCATCAAAGCTGTCAAGCTCTGCAGCAGGCGGCTCGGGAGCAGGCTCAGAGTGCTCGATCACCTCGGCAGAGGGAGTGATGTCGATCGGCGGTGCTATCTGCTCGTCAGATATGCCCGAATCGACCTCCTCGGCTGCATACATTCCCTGCAGGTCCTCGGGGAATGCTTCTCTGAGAGCCTGCATCTTTGCGACCTTGCGGATCATCGTTGCAGGCTTGCCGCTCCACTGCCTGTTGACTGTGCCGTCATTCTTCCTGCCTATGTACTCATCAAGTGATACTACCGATCTTACAGGCTTCTTATAGTCCTTCACGAACACATCTGCCCAGCCGCCTACAAGCGTCTCGCTCGGAAGCACCAGCGTTCCGATGCGGTATTCAAGCTCACCGTTTGCGTTCACTACGACTATACCTGCCTCAAAGCCCTCATAGCTGGCACAGCGATTTGCTCTTTTCTCGAATGCTGATTTTCCCGTAACGATCGTTGCAGGCTGATTGCCGTACTTGATGAGATACGCCTCTCTCAGGAACGGGTTCAGATGCTGGTTCTTGCAGAGCATCATGAACATCATGACCTCCTGGTCTGTGACCTTTTCAGCATCACCCGATACAAGGTAGCTCTTAACTATCTTCGGGGAAAGCTTCACATTTTCGTCTCCTGCCTTGAATTCCATTACCAACGACTTCTTTTTATCTTCCTGTTTTAACAAACTGTTCTGAACTGCCATTTCAGTTTCCTCCCTTTACGACTTCATGTCTTATATTGTTTTCTACTAAGTATCTTTTCAGCCCGATGAGCTGCTCCTTTGTGCAGGTCACTCTGAACACTCCTGTGAGAAGCTTCTCCTGCTGAGCTATCGGCTCGGTTACCTTTAAGTGCTCCTCAGTCTCTGAAAGTTCCTCTGTGTCCTGATAAGTCTTTTCTACCAGAGTTTCAGCCTGCCTTGCTGCCTCCTTTTCTCTTGCGATCTGCTCCAGCTCCTGACGCTGCTTTTCTCTTTTCTCGAGAACGGCTGCATAGGCAAGTGCTGCACCCTTATCTTTTGTCTCGGCAAACCTGTCGAGTATCGCTGTTATGAGCGGCGAGCCGTCATAAAGCTGTCTTATCTCCCTCATATCCTCGACAAGCTTCTGCACAGCTGCCGAGATACCATACTTCAAGGTCTCGACCTTAACTGTGCTGTTAGCCCACTTAGGATCGAGCACGTCATCGAGCTTCAGAAAGTCAAGAGTGTTTATCTTCTCGAAGAACTCTTCGAGCTCTTTTCTCTTCTCGGTCTTTCTGATCTCGTCAAATGCCTTTATCTGAGTATCTATCGCCTGTATCGGCTCATCGATCAGAACTGTCAGCTCCTTGCACTGTTTTTCTATGGGCTCATACATAGCAAGAGCCTGCTTCTTTGCAGAGATCCGCTGCTCATCAACGGCCTTTTTCAGCTTATTGAGAGCAGCCTTGTCCTTCTTGGCATCCGAGATACTATTCGCAGTTACCACAAGAGAGCTGTAGAACTCTATTTTCGGCATAAGCTCCTGTTTCAGAGCTTCGATGTTTTCTATTGCCTGAGGTATCGTGACCTCGGCAGTTTTGAGTTTTAATTCCATTGGCATAGTTTCCTCCTATATCTCCGGCAGGATAAGCGCCGGCCTTGTTTTGTTCTGTACGTTCCACCAGAACTCGCCTTCCTTAAAGATCAGATATTCAATCTCAGCCTTGACGTCATTTCGTTCAATATAGTAATGTCTGATCGAGACCTTCAAGGAATTATCCTTGTAGTATCTGATATATCCTTTGAGGATAGCAAAGTCCCAGCCTGTGGCTCCGAGCTGATGAAGCAGCTGCACATAGTAGCTCTGAGGAACACAGTCCTCCCACTCGTCCCACTGGCTCTTATTCTGGATAGTTGTAGTCTTTATCTCAAGGATCCCCCGACGGCCGTTCTTATCTGTCAGCTCCCCGTCAAGGGTCGCAAACATGAACGGGTGCTCATCATTGAAGTACATATAGAACTCATGATAATCGACCGCATATTCGGGATAGTCCAGCTTAAAGAGCTCCCTTAGCGGAGCTTCGGCAGTCTTGCCGAAGAT
>ONLC01000133.1 GCA_900318545.1 uncultured Eubacteriales bacterium | reverse complement strand
CCCAAATTCTCCTTGACTTGCGTCAGCAAGCCTGCGTCGAATTTAGGCAATCTGACGAAAATCTGGACGGCGCATCTGATGCACAGAGGTCGTGCGGTGCTGCCTTAAGACAAAATCTGCACCTAAGACGTGCTAGAATAAAAGTGTTCGTCAGACGGGCACAATAATGAACGGAGGAGAAATTATGGCAAACACAGAGAAGAAAGCATTTTTCACCTATAAGGGTCTGCCCCTGGTAAGAAAGGGCAATCAGCTCTATTTCGGACATATGTATGATGAGTTCGTTGTAATGATCGATATACTGTCCACTGAGAAGAAGGGCGGCATTGACGTAGCTAACAAGGTGATGATAAGAAAGATAGCTACCGATATTACGCTTCCGCCTGCTAAGCAGATCGTTAAGAAGGCAGAAAAGAACAGCCTTTATGAGGCTCTCGACTATGCCTGCGCATGGCTTAAGGTAACAGCTTAAGGGATAATAAGGTATAATACCCGGGGTTGCTTCGGTGAAATTTTGAGTAATTTGTGAAGTTTTTGTATATAAAATACATTTTATACAGATGCTTTTTAGCTAAATCGACAAAGTTTTAATTACCCTCTTGAAATCTTACCGAAGTTGTGGTATTATTGGTTATGTGAAAATGGTATATAGTCTATATTACCGTGTATCAAAATTTTTGGAGGAGAAAAATCATGTTTAAGAAAATTTCAGCTTTCGTTGCAGCAGCTGCACTTGCCGCAACAATGACAGTAACAGCTTTTGCAACTGATAATGAAGATGCTGTACAGGCAGCAAAAGAGGCCGGCGTTCAGGCTAATAACGTTCAGGAGCTCGATAACTTCCTGCAGGTACATAAGGATTGCTTCACATCTGAGCAGTATGATGACATGATCAGCACACTGAACGGAATCAGAGATAAGTATGTTGCTCCTTACTGCAAGGGCGGTGAGAAGCAGGTTGTTGACAAGACTCCTGCTGAGCTGACCGAAGAGGATAAGCTCGTAGTCGGCAAAAACTGGACTGATGAAGACAGAAAGGCAATTATTGATTCTCTGGTAAATCTGGGTAAGAAGTATGATGTTGTTGTTACTGTAACTCCTGTTGATAAGGCTCACTACACTGTAGCAGCTGAGCACAAGCATACTGACAGCTCGTCCACTACCGACAGCAAGGGCGGCACAAATCCTGCAGGCGGTACTACAATCAAGAGCGATACTCCTGTAGCTAACACAGGTGCAGCAGCAGGCGAGTCTCATACTGCAGCAGCAGTAGCAGCTGTTTCTCTTGCAGTAGCAGGCGTAGGTGCAGCAGTTATTATCAAGAAGAACAAAGAATGATTTTCGGAGTGTAAATTATGAGCGAACCTGTTTCTGAGAAGGAAAAGGTAAGGCACACTCATAAGCATAGATCTTCGTCATCTAAGGTGTTGAGGGCATTTACTTATGTTCTCACACCTTTTTTGATATTAGCGATCCTGTGCAGCGGGTGTTTCCTTGCATTGTATTCACCGTTCAGCCAGTATAAGCCATACCTTGATGTTGCCTTCGGTGCAACGCCTATGGAGATAAGAGATCTGCGTACTCTGAACAAGTACAAGGACGATAATGCTCCTGACCTGGTCGGTGAGATGAAGGATAAGGATGAACAAACGCACACTATCATCTATCCGTATTACGGAGACTTTTATGCTACCCTCAACTGCGAGGACGCAGGTCTTACTGATGTGCCCGTATACAGCGGTACAGCTGAGGATGTGCTTGAATACGGAGCAGGCTGGTATAACGGCTCGGTGTTTATAGGCAGACCCGGTAATGTAGTTATAGCAGGGCATAACCATACGTGGTTTTATAACCTTCCTAAGTGCGAGATCGGTGATGTTGTAACGCTGGAGACCGTTTACTGCAAGTGTACCTATGTGGTCAATGAGAGGGTAGTTTTCCATGAGAAGGACTATACCTATGTGTTCCCTTGGGACGATGACAGGCTGACTATGTATACCTGCTGGAACGAGGGCAGGCTGGGTATGTCGGAGTACAGGCTGGCGATAATATGCAAGCTCGAGAGTATCGAATGGAAAGAGGTAGAGACTGACAAATGAAGAAGCTTTATCATTACGCTCCGATGCTGATACTCACGATATTTACATCTCTCTTTTTTGTGCTGATGCAGCTTACGCTGTTTGGCAATTCAACAGTTTTTGACCCTGCCTACTATGTAGAGGTAATAACCGACAGCGGTTCTGATGATGCGCTTTATGATGAGATAAATGCGTATTTCAGTCAGCTTTCAAAGGCTACGGGAATACCGCAGGAGACCTATATGAAGAGCTTTACCAAGGAAAAGGTTTCTAAGGCGGCAAGAAAGCTGACTATAGGCTCAATGGAGTATGTATGCGGAGAGATAGCAGAGAAGCCCGTCAGCGGATTTGACTACACCGAGTATGAAGCAGATGTAACTGACTACATTGAGAAGTACTCTGAGGAGAACAAGATAGAGAAAGACGATGAGTATTATAAGCTTATCGACAACACGCTGAAGGTATCGGAGAAGAAGGTAGACTCGCTGTTTGATGTTATGATGACAGAGAGGCTTGCAAGCTCGGGAGTGACCTCAATATCGAGGAAGGTAGTGCCGAAGCTGAATATTCTGATAATCGGAAGCATAGTGCTTGTGGCGATATTCCTCGGAATGATGTGGTATGTAGACAGGCATCACCCCTTTGATATGCTTTACTGGGGCGGTGCAGTGCTGTTCTCTTCGGCAGGGCTTTTGCTGATACCTACCCTGTACATAAGGTTCACAAGCTATTTTGACGGCTTATTCCTTGACCAGAAGAGCGTGTACTATGCTATCACGGGGGCACTTTACGGAGTGACCGACCGCATTATACTGGTAGATCTGATTCTTTTGGCGGCAGGAATACTGCTTATCGTTCTTGCACAGATAGTACACAACATCAGGATAAGAAAAGCACACCGCAGAGAAGACTGAAATTAGGTAATAGGGAATAGATTAAAAGGTAATAGGTAATAGGGAATATGGAATAGGTATGGTATCGCCTTCGGTGATGATCTTAATGGGGCTTTGCCCCATACCCCTATGTGATAGGTTATAGGTAAAATTTAAGGCTCCGAGTTTTCGGAGCCTTCTGCTTGCTGCAAAAGTTCTTTTAAAAGGGGTCTGGGGTGTAGCCCCAGTAGGCAGGGAAAACCCTGCAGTGCTCGCCGCACGGCTAATACGCGACGCACTTTTGTTTGATGCTTCTCTTACCTTGACCGCAGAGATAGAGAGTGCGAACTTAGTTAGGTAGATCATCGGGGTCTGGGGCGTAGCCCCAGTGGGGCAAAGGGGCGAAGCCCCCCTCTCCCCCACCGCCCGAGGCGGTGACGAGCGAAGCCGAGGAACACGCCGAGGGCTGATTCTTCACTATTTTTGAGTTTATCGACAGACTGAAGGCTCCGAGCTTTTTTCGGGGCCTTTTTGCTATGATACTTGACAGATTGACAGTTTAGCTCGCTAAAGCCATGAGTCTGAACTGTAATCTGAATAATTGGGGCTTGACAAATGGTGAAAAAAGTGTTATAATGTGTTTCTGTCACACACATCTGTTTTTCGGAGGTGGAATCGAATGGGGGATAAGGTCGAAAAGCTGGTTATTGTCAGCTCGGAGGTTCTTCCCGATATTGTGCTCAAGGTGCTCGATGCCAAGCGTATGAGGGCAAGGGGCGAGGCACTTACCTCTTCTGAGGCCTGCCGTATGGTCGGGATTTCCCGAAGTGCTTACTATAAGTATAAGGACTCCGTCTTTAATTATGAGGAGCAGCTCACAAATAATATCGTTTCGGTGTACTGCATACTCAGAGATGAAAAGGGCGTGCTCTCTTCGATCATATCGAAGCTCTATGAGCTTAACACCAATATCCTGACTATAAATCAGAATATCCCTATTGACTCTGTTGCGACTGTCACCTTCTCGGTGCGGTTTGAGCATGAGGTGCTCCCGACAGCTAAGCTTCGGGACGAGCTCTCAAAGGTCAGAGGCGTGGTTGACGTTAAAATAATCTCAGGTGAATAATTTATAGAAAGTAGGAATATAAAATGCAGAACGTAGCTGTTATAGGATACGGCGTAGTAGGCTCGGGAACGGTCGAGCTGTTTATGAAGAACAGGGAGTCTATCTCCAAAAAGCTTGGGAAGGACTGCGACATCAAGTACATTCTTGACCTCAGAGATTTCCCCGATTCGCCCTTTGCTGACAGGATAATCCATGACTTTGAGACTATCCTCAATGATGACGAGATAGAGGTAGTCGCAGAGGTTGTGGGAGGAACGACCTTCGCTTATGACTATACAAAGAGACTGCTCGAAAAGGGCAAGAGCGTTGTTACCTCTAACAAGGCGCTCGTGGCTGCAAAGGGAGCAGAGCTCCTCAAAATTGCAGCAGCCCACAACTGCAGCTATCTGTTTGAGGCAAGCGTAGGCGGCGGTATCCCTATAATCAGACCGCTTTGCAAGTGCCTTGCAGGAAACGAGATATTAAAGATCTCGGGTATACTTAACGGTACTACAAACTTTATCCTCTCAAAGATGATAAAGGATCAGCTCCCCTTTGACGAGGCACTTAAAATGGCTCAGGAAAAAGGCTATGCCGAAGCTGACCCCACTGCTGACATCGAGGGCGAGGACGCCTGCAGAAAGATATGCATACTGGGATCGCTGGCTTACGGCAAGCACATCTATCCAGAGTATGTTCACTGCTCGGGTATCACAAGGATAACACTTGACGATATCGAATATGCAGCAAACGCAGGCTATGTGATAAAGCTTATAGGCTCGGTAAGAAAGCTTGATGACGGCAGAGTTACAGCTATTGTTTGCCCGAGACTTGTTGCCAAGAACAATATGCTCGCAAATGTTGAGGAGGTCTACAACGCTATCACAGTAACAGGTGACGGTGTGGGTGATGTACTCTTCTACGGACAGGGCGCAGGAAAGCTCCCGACAGCATCGGCTGTAGTGGGCGACATTATCGACTGCATCAGACACAGCGAGAGACCTGTAGCTATCGGCTGGGAGGACTGCGACAACGAGAAGTTTGTAGTGAACTACAAGGAGACCTCGACAGCCGTATATGTACGCATAAAGGCTGATGACGCAGAGAAGCTTAAGAGCGCACTGTCAGAGATGTTCGGAAAGCTTATGTACATTGAGCGTGCAGGCAGACCCGACAACGAGCTTGCCTTCATCACACCCGTAATGAAGGAGTCCGACATCGACACAAACCTGACTATACTTTCACACTCGGCTGAAATTGCAAGCAAGATAAGAATGTATTAATTGCTTAGCGGTGTTCCTCCGGGGGCAGGGCTGATACAGTTCCGTAAGCTGTTACAACAGCGGATACCGCAGAATGATAAAAAAGCTCCTGTTATGCAGGAGCTTGAATTTTGGAGTTGATAATATGCAGGGCTACAACTGCATAGCCGTGCTTCACCCCGACGGGGAGCGCTGGCTTATGTGCAAAAGACTGAAAGACCCCTACAAGGGGCTTTATAACCTTGTGGGAGGGAAGATCGAGGAGGGCGAGGAGCACCTTTCGGCTGCCTACAGAGAGCTGTTTGAGGAAACTGCCCTCACCCGTGAGGATATTGAGATAGTAAGGCTTATGAGCTTTGACTATCCGCTTGATAACTGCTATGTGGAGATATATGCAGGCAGGCTCAGCGAAGAAAAAGAAGTCTCGGGCGATGAAAACAAGCTTGAATGGCTGCCGCTTTCGGAGAATTTTTTCGATATGAAGCGCTTCGCCGGCGAGGGCAACATAGGCCACATCTACGAGATATTGAAGCTTCACCCCGAGATATGATACCCAAAGGAGAATACCCATGATAAAGATACGCATACCTGCCACATCGGCAAATTTAGGCGCAGGCTTTGACGCTCTCGGCCTTGCGCTGACGTTCTATAACTACGTTGAGATAGAGGAGAGCGACACAATTGATATAGCCTCAACAGACGGGCTTGATGTGCCGACCGATGAGAAAAACCTGATATATATTTCAGCGAAGGACCTCTTTGCTGTCTGCGGAAAGGAGCTTAAAGGCTTAAAGCTCAAGGCTTAAAGCTCAGGCAGACGAACAATATCCCTATGGCAAGGGGATTGGGCTCGTCATCAGCCTGCATAATCGCAGGGCTTGTGGGAGCGAATAAGCTACTCGGAGATCCTCTTTCAAAAGATGATCTGGTAGATCTTGCAGCCCAGATCGAGGGGCACCCCGATAACACCGCACCTGCGCTGCTGGGCGGCATAGTAACAGCAGTTTTTGACGGCAGGCGTGTGGAGTGGGTAAAGCAGGAGGTATACACAAATTTGACGGCAGGCGTGTGGAGTGGGTAAAGCAGGAGGTATACACAAAGCTTAAATTTGCGGCAATAATCCCCGATTTCGGCTTAAAGACCGAGGACGCCAGAGCCTGCCTGCCGACTGAGGTATCCCATAAAGACGCTGTGTTCAACCTGTCAAGGGCGGCGCTGTTTTCGGCATCGCTTCTGACGGGCAAGTATGAAAACCTCCGTACAGCTGTGAATGACAGGCTGCATCAGCCGTTCCGCTCAAAGCTTATCCCGAACTGCGATGAGGTCTTTGATATAGCCTACACCCACGGAGCTTATGCGGCTTATATCAGCGGTGCAGGGCCTACAGTTATGGCTATAGTTGATGATAAGAACGAGTACTTCGCAGGAAGAGTTAAGTTCTCTCTTGACAACGCAGGCATAACAGGCTGGAACGTTCACGAGTTCGGCATAGACAATGACGGAACTGCGATACTGTAAAATCCGGATTTCGATATGTCTTGCTGTAAGCAGTGATCTACCGTACTGCCTGCAGGATTTATCGGGGGAGACCCTTTTGAAAAAGGGTCCTCCCCCG
>ONLC01000115.1 GCA_900318545.1 uncultured Eubacteriales bacterium | reverse complement strand
GCTGTCCGAGAAGTACTCAGACATAAAAAGCATTGTTCTCAATGAGAACAGCCGAAACACCAACAGGATTCTCGGTGAAAAAAACAAGACCGTTTACGGCTCTGACACTATCGATGACATTATGTGCGGCAACCGTATAACGATCTCTCCGCTGTCGTTTTATCAGGTGAATACTGTTCAGGCGGAGCGTCTTTACGCAAAGGCTCAGGAATATGCTGAGCTTTCTTATGATACTACGCTGCTTGACCTATACTGCGGTGCGGGCACTATAGGGCTTTCGATGGCTGATAAAGTCAAAAAGCTTATAGGTGTCGAGGTAATACCTCAGGCGATAGAAAATGCTAAGCTTAATGCTCTGAATAACGGAATAACTAATGCCGAGTTTATCTGCGGTGACGCAGGCAAGACCGCAAAGCTTCTTTTTGACAGGGGAGAGCAGCCCGATGTCATCATCGCTGACCCGGCAAGAAAGGGTTGTACTAAGGATACCCTCGAGTATATGCGGAAAATGTCGCCCGAGCGTATAGTAATGATTTCCTGTAACCCTGCAACGGCAGCAAGGGACTGTGCAATTCTGGGGGAGCTTGGCTACAGAGCAGAAAAGATAACAGGCTTTGATCTTTTTCCGAGGACAACTCATGTAGAGTGTGTGGTCAGCTTAAAAAGATATCGGGAAACTATTTACAAAATCTGATATTAATGAAGACGGTCAGATAAATACATTGGATATTATTGAGCTAAAACGGCATATCATCAATTATAGCAGCCTTTTCCTTTCACCGCCGGAGCATTCGGTCAACATAATTCATCATGATACCATAACAAGCAGGACTATTACTGTCAAGAGCTTCCTGTCAAGAGCTTCAACATAGACCACTACGGGCGCACAGGCAAGACAGAAACATTGCTGTATAGAACACAGGTTATGTGCACAGGCTGGGATTACCTTGTTGACGAAATAAATTAGCAACATGGTACGGCATATCACATCTTAAGAATTGGAAAGAAAGCGCTCTCAGTGTAACATTATGGCCTGAATATGCATTCACTATATAGTAAAAACTATCCCAAAAGAAAATGATGAAATAGTTATCGAATAATACGATCTGAAAGTCGTCTGAAAAATGACGGCTTTTGATATTTGTGTTGACTTTATCATCATTTTTTTGTATAATAATATATATAACTATCAAGGAGTATTATTATGGCTGACGATAAAAAAATTCAAAGAATGAAAGAGCTCAACGCTCTGCTTGAAAAAGCCTCAAAGGCTTATTATAATACAGACAAAACCATAATGACCGATGCTGAGTACGATAAGCTCTATAACGAGCTTGAAGCTCTTGAAAATGAGACAGGCATAATCCTTAACGGCAGCAGAACTCAGGAGGTAGGCTATGAGGTAAGCTCATATCTGCCTAAGGTTGCCCACCCAAGACGTATGCTGTCCCTTGACAAAACCAAGAGCCGTGAACAGCTGAGAGAATGGCTGGGAGATCATAAAGGGCTTCTCAGCTGGAAGCTTGACGGTCTGACGGTCTGTCTTTACTATGATGACGGAAAGCTCACACAGGCTGTATCCCGCGGCAACGGAGAGGTCGGCGAGGACCTTACCGCAAATGCAAGGCACATTAAGGGCATACCTCTGCAAATTCCGTTCAAGGGTCATCTTGCACTCAGGGGCGAGGCTCTTATCGGCTACAGCGACTTTGAGCGTGTAAACGAGACCCTTCCCGAGGGTGCAGAGCCTTATAAAAACCCAAGAAATCTGGCTTCGGGAACACTTAGGAGCTTAGATTCAAGTGTAGTTGCGGAGCGTTCGGTCAATTTCTTTGCATTCACACTCGCACAGGCTGAGGGCTTTGATTGCAATTCCGTCAAGGAGAGGCTCGACTGGCTTGCCTCAATGGGCTTTCAGACCGTATTTGGAAAGCTTGTTGATAAAGACTCGGTTATCGAAGCTGTTGACTGGTTTGAAAAGTCGATCACAGAGAACGATTTCCCCTCAGACGGACTTGTTCTGACCTATGATGATGTAGAATTCGGTGAATCCCTCGGTGAGACAGTTCACCACCCGAGAAACGGTATAGCCTTCAAATGGCAGGACGAGACCGCAGATACCACGCTCCGTGAAATAATCTGGTCGCCCAGCAGAACCGGTCTGATTAATCCTATCGCATTCTTTGATACCGTTGAGCTTGAAGGCACCTCAGTTTCGAGGGCATCACTTCACAATATCAGCATAATGAAAAAGCTGAACCTGTCAGTCGGAGATACAATATCAGTTTATAAGGCAAATATGATTATTCCTGTAGTAGGGGAGAACAAGACCTCTCATGACAGTGATGTTGTAACTCCTGCAATAGCTGAGTTCTGTCCTGCCTGCGGCTCAAAAACTATTATCAAAACCTCCGATGATGAGGTAGAGACTCTCTTCTGTCCCGACCATGATTGTCCCGCAAAGCACCTCGGCAGATTTGAGCATTTTGTTCAGAGAGATGCCATGAATATAGTAGGAATGGCGTCATCGACTATCAGAATCTTTGTTGAGAACGGCTTCCTGCGTGAGTATTCTGATTTCTATAAGCTATCGGAGCATAAGGATAAGATAATCGGGCTTGAAGGCTTCGGAGAAAAGTCCTACCAACAGATAATAGATGCAGTGGAAGCCTCCCGTGAAACTGAGCTCAGCCGAGTACTGTACTCTCTCGGTATCCCAAATATAGGCAGGGCAGCATCAAGGCTTATCTGTGCACAGTATCCCAAGACAGACATGCTTGAAAAGCTCACTGCTGAGGAGCTTGTAGAAATAGACGGAATTGGAGAGGTTCTTGCAAAAGACTATGTAGACTACTTCTCAAAAGAGAAGAACCTTAACGAATACCACAATTTGCTTTCCGAACTGACTATCAAAGCTCCCGAGGCAGCACCTGCTGACTCAGCTATCGCAGGTAAGACCTTTGTAATCACAGGGGCAGTTCATATCTGGAAAAACAGAAATGAATTGAAGGACTTCATTGAGGCTAAAGGAGCAAAGGTGGCCTCGGCAGTGTCCTCAAAGACCGATTATCTTATAAACAATGATATAACCTCAAATTCAGGAAAAAACAAAAAGGCAAAAGAACTGAATGTTCCTATTATAACAGAAGAACAGTTCAAGGATATGGTATAAAAAAAGACAGTATAAACTGTCTCAGTCTGTCGATAAACTCAAAAACAGTGCAAAATCAGCCCTCGGCGTGTTCCTCGGCTTCGCTCGTCACCGCCTCGGGCGGTGGGTGAGAGGGGGGCTTCGCCCCTTTGCCCCACCGGGGCTGCGCCCCAGACCCCGATGATCTACCTAACTAAGTTCGCACTATCTATCTTTGCGGTCAAGGCAGGAGAAGTCTAAGCAAAGGTATGACGCGAAGGCGGTGCAGGGTTTTCCCTGCCCACTTGGGCTACGCCCCAGACCCCTTTTAAAAGAACTTTTGCAACAAGCAGAGATACCTGCAAAGCTGTGCAGGTATCTCCCGATCATTTTTGTTTATATCTGTCTGCAAGACTCCTCGTTTCGTTTTTGTGAGCCTCATTGTACTTTTCGACCTCTCGCTTGCGAATAGCATTTGAGCCCTTGTCAACTATCTTGTTTCCTATATAGCCGACCACCACTATAAGGACAAACGTCACTGCTATGCTAATGATAAATACCATATTGTCGGACATTTTGTACCTCCTAGAAAAGCTTGTGCTTGGTCTTGAAGTCAACCAGCTCTGTTCCTACCTGGGTCTGAGGGTCAAATTCAAGGAACATTTTCTCTATTGCTGTGAGCAGTCTGTTCATATTGAGCGAATCCTGAGCCATACCGTTGCTTGTTTTCCACGAAACAAACTGGAAACGGTATACGCTCCTTCCATCCGAAACACTCTGCCGCTCCAGCACTGCCGACCACGATGATGCCTTGAACACATATTTCTGATCCTCTGTGCTGCCCTTCATGGAAATACCGCCCTTTTCATACACAGAAAATCCCTTTATCCTGCCTGACACTGCTGTCGGCTCGGGTGCGTTCAGAGTAAACAGCTCAGCCTTTTCCATAAATTTCGTATCTCGGCTGATGATCTCCCCGTTTGCGACCATTTTATTGTGAGCTCTGAGTGAGATAGCTATAAGTATCGCCATAAACACTCCTACGCCCAGAAGTATAAGTATAGTTGTACCGTCCATAAGCTCCTCCTCTAATTACAAAATAACACTTACTCTCCCCTATTTGTTATTGTTTCTTTCGTCTATTTTTCTCTTGATCGCTTCTGCGGCCTTGTCCGCCCCCTTATACATAGCATTCTCCAATGCACGTATAATAACAAAACCCAATATAGATACTCCAAGCAGCGTTAATACCGCAAGCACGGTATTTTCCGTTGATGCCAGCACGACTACCGCCAGCAGAACACCTATAATAATCGAATTGTAAGCATAAGTTTTTCTCATATTCAACCCTCCTTTGCAGCAGCCTGTTTTATTGAGCCGTTCTTTGTTCTATGCTGATATTTTATCACATTAAACCGCATAATACACTACCCGAAAGTATAGTTTTACAGTTTTTTTCGAGAAAATTTCATACCTACCCTAAAGTGTAGTGCAATTTTTCAGATAGTGTGTTATAATATAATGGAATATGAAATGATATATCTGATAAGGACTAATAAGATGAAGAAAAACAAGCGTACATACATCTATTTTATCGGAGCCTTTGCTCTGCTTATGCTGGTCTCCTTATACAAGCAATTCAGTATACACTATCTTCCGAACGATATTTTCAGGCCGTATATAGTTTACGCTGTATACTTTTTCCTGATGGGCTGCTGGATATACTCGGTCGTTCACAGGATAGAGCAGCGTTCTATGAGGCTGAACCTGACGCTTGCAGCGATAGTTATGCTCTTCTGGCTGGTGATACGGTTTTTGCAGGAGGTATACTTATACAAGCACATTCAGATCATGAGGACAAGCGGATATTTTACTGTTTTCCCGCTGATAGTTACCACCCTGTTCGGAGTTTACGCCGCATTCGGTCTCGGAATGGGAGTCGATTACAGCGTACCTAAGAAATGGTATCTGCTGGTGATACCCGACTTTTTCCTTGTTGGGCTGGAGCTTACAAACGAGCATCATCATATAGTTTTCAAGGTGCATAAGGGCGAGGGCGTGAACCTCTCCTTTCATCCGAATATCGGATTTATAATCGTGCTTGCAGCTGCAACGGTGCTTATCGTTTCAAGGATAATGATAATCTATATGCGGTCGAAAAAGACACCGGGCAACAATCTTTCAAGGCCGCTGCCGCTTATCATCGGAATTATGATACCTGTGGTGATACTGCCTTATATGCTTAACAGCTTTTTGCCGCAGGCGGAGCTCATTGAGCTGACGATAAAGCTATATATCCTCGAGATCCTCTCGTGGGAGAGCTGCATAATACTCGGGCTGGTGCCTGTTAATACTCAGTACGGTATGGTGTTTGAGCAATCTACTGTCGGTATGAGGATAACCGACAAGGAGGGCTTAACGCTTATAAAGAGCCTTCACGCAAGAGAGCTCACCGACAATGAGCTGAAACTGCTTATGGAGAAGACCTCCTTTACCGCAGACAAGGGCTATGAGATGCATCTGCACAGCCTGTCTGACGGATACCTTATCTATCAGAAGGACGTTTCGGGCATAAACAACGCAATAATAGAACTTGACAGGCAATCCGCAGAGCTAACTCAGGAGAACACGCTCCTTTCAAAGGAGCTGCATTCACGCTCCGAGAAGGCAAGAGTTGCGGCACAGAACCAGATATATGACAGGCTCTCGGCCGAGACAGGCACTCAGCTGAGCCTTATTAAAAATATGATGGCCAAAGCAGATACTGTCCACAGAAAGGAAATGCTCAAAATGCTCTGCGTGCTCGGCACCTATGTTAAGAGAAGATGCAATCTCAGGCTCATCGAACAGGAAACAGGCAGTATTGCTATGGACGAGCTGCGTTTAAGCTTAGAGGATACTGTCGCCTGCCTGAACCTTGTGGGGATAAAGGCTAAGCTTATCTGGGAACCTGACCGTGAATACTCCTCGGAATATTCGCTGAGGCTTTATGATCTGATCGAAAAAGAGATTGAGGCTCAGAAATATGCTCCGAAGGAGCTGATAATAACAGCAGGCGAGACTGCAAGTGTGAGCATAACATCAAAGGACGGCACAAGGAGCGTATCTCCGCAGCCCGATAAAAAGGAGGCGGCGAGCGTATGAAAAAGAGCTCAAAAAAACATATCTCCCGAATGGTAAAGGAGGCGATAGACTCCTACCCGGGAGGTCTGTGCTTTTCAGAGCCCGACGGAAAGCCGATACTTGTAAACAAGAAAATGAATGCTCTTGTTTCGGCACTGACGGACAGAACGGTAATGGACGCAAACATCACATGGGAGCAGCTTTGCAAAACGAACACCCATGCAGGCTGTGCAAAGCTCAGCGATCCATGGTTCAAGACAGCGGACTCAAACGAGCTTGTTTTCCGCTTTCCCGATAATACTGTGTGGCATTTCAAAAGGCAGACTCTGAAAAACGAACCGATAAACACAGTACAGACAGAGGCTATCGACATAACGGAGCTTTACCGCATCAGCGAGGAGCTGTATGAGAACAATCTGCATTTTGAACAAATGCGTAAAAGGCGTACTGCACTGCTCGAAAACCTGGTAGAGGTGAACCGTGACAAGGAGCTGCTTTCTACAAAGGTCAGGATACACGATGAGCTGGGGCACTGCCTTGTTGCTGCAAAGAAGGCACTTAGCACAGGAACCTCAGACGATGAATACATAAAGCTCCTTGACAGCTGGTCGGAGG
>ONLC01000188.1 GCA_900318545.1 uncultured Eubacteriales bacterium | reverse complement strand
CTGGATATGCTTGACGGTTACATCGACATTTATCTGCCCGACCTTAAATACAGGGACAGTGCTCTTTCAAAGCGTTATTCCGGGGCTTCGGACTATTTTGAAAAAGCACTCGGGTCTGTTAAGCTTATGCAGCAGCAGGTCGGCAGACCTGTTTATGATGAAAAAGGTATGCTCCGTAAAGGGGTTATCGTCAGGCATCTTGTTCTGCCGACACACAGGCATGACTCGATAGAGGTTATCAAGGCTCTGCGTGAATGCTTTGAGCCCGAGGATATCCTCCTTAGCCTTATGAGCCAGTATACGCCCTGTTACCACGCTTTTGACTATAAGGAGCTTACAAGGCGTACATCGACCTTTGAATATGAAAGCGTGCTCAAAGCTGCAGAAGATGCAGGCTTTGAGGGATTTTTTCAGGAAAGAAGCTCGGCAAGTGAGGATTATATTCCTCAGTTTTTTGATAAAAAATATTACTGATTTTTTAAATCGTCACCGAATTGTCAATAAATTAGCATAGACAAACCACAACGGATAGTGTATAATGTTTATAGTCAGAAGTGTATCTGATGTTATAAGCTATTGTTTATGCGTGGTTCTATCGAACCGAGAAAGAAATGAGGTAATGCCCATGTCCAAAGCTCTGGGTTCAAAATACTCTATCGAAAACTCGGCAAAGACCCAGGAATATTTTGAATTTGTGAAAGATCTGATAGATGATGAAACTGTCAATGAGATGAAGAAATTCCGTCATCATTACAGCACCACCTGCTATCAGCATTGTTTAAATGTGTCCTATTACAACTATCTTGTGTGCAGAAAGCTCGGTCTGGATTCAAGGTCTGCTGCCCGTGCAGGGCTGCTTCATGACCTGTATCTCTACGACTGGAGAGAGCGTGACAGGAAAAAGGGCGAAAAGCATCACGGCTCGTATCACCCGAAGGTTGCACTCAAAAATGCCAAGGAGCATTTCGAGATCGACAAGCGTGAAGAGGATATGATCGTTAAGCATATGTGGCCCCTTACGCTGAAGCTGCCTAAGTACGCTGAGTCCTACGTGATAGTCTGCATCGACAAGTATGCGGCTATGCTTGAGATAGGCGTTCACCTCGGACGCAAGATGAAGAGCAAGGCTCAAAGGATAAGAAAAACAAGCAAATAATATGAGAGCTGTCGGTTAATTTCCGACAGCTCTTTTTTATACGAATATTCTTGTTATGAGTCCCGAGGCTACTGCAAACACATACAGAAGTCCAACAATTGTGAAATTCTGCTTCAGGTGGTGCCTGTTTGTTCTGAACAGAACCAGCAGTCCGACACCTGCACCCGTGCAGAGCCCAGCCACCAGCGAACCAAAGCCCAGCACACCCTCAACATAAAGCTGTGTGAGCACTACCGACGCCGCACAGTTCGGGATAAAGCCTATGAACGCTGCTATAAAGGGCTGGAAGATGCTGTCCGTCATAAGGATCTTTTTGACTGTGTCCTCGCCTGCAAATTCCATAAAGCCGCCCAGCAGAAGGTTTACTATAAGAATAAACACCACTATCTGCACCGTATGATGCAGGGCTGAATGCAATATGCTGTGATGCTCACAGTCGCAGTCGTGACAAAGCTCCTTAAAGGGCTCCTCCTTGTTTTCCTTGTGAAAAAGCCTTACTGCCGTGTCAACTATAAGACCTGCTACGATAGCTGTTACTACCTTTATAAGTATGAGCACCCACAGCTTCTTTATAAGCCTCGGCTCCGAGATTATTATAGGAATAGCCTCATCACTTGTGGAAATGTACACCGAGATCAGCGTTCCCACAGTTATAAGCCTTCCTGCATACAGGTTTGATGCCACTACCGAGAAGCCGCACTGCGGTACAACTCCAAGTACGCTTCCTCCGACAGGTCCGAACGGCCCCATTTTACCGAGTGCCCGTGCAAGCTTGTTCGTGGAGTGATGCTCAAGATACTCGATCAGGAGGTACACTCCGAAAATAAACGGGATCAGCTTGGCACAGTCAACAACCGCATCAAGGAGGATATCCAGTAATTTATCTGCCATTTTACTCTCCATGTCTTAATAAATCAGTACTAACCTTATAATAATATCACATTTCTCCGAAAAAATCAAGGCACAAAGTAAATGTTTACAATTATGGGTTTCTTTGTGAAAAATAGCTGAAAAATGTCGGCAAAGGTTGACACTTCACACAAAACAGTGTATAATAACACTATATGTGTCTGGGTTGCTTATCAAAAAGATGGGTCACGGACAGGCACTCGATAATTAAACGGAGGTTAAAATATGTTCTTATTCAAACGGTTGTCGGTAATGCTTGCCGCCGCTGCTGCCTGCACGCTTCTGGCTGCTGCAGCTATGACAGTTAATGCCGAGCCGCAGTCGCTCTCAGACACTGACGATCTCGCTGTACAGGCTTCCGCAGATATCCCCGAGCCTGTCACAAAGGACGATGCAGGCTATTATAAGTTTCTGGAAAGGTCTCAGAAAAGCGAAAATTACGCCGAAAACCTTGTTCATCAGTCAAGATTTAATAATTATCAGAAGATAAACGGTATTGACGTTTCGTACTATCAGAGTGATATTGACTGGGCTAAGGTCAAAGCTTCGGGAATTGAGTTTGCGATAATCAGAGCAGGCTACAGAGGCTACGGCTCGGCAGGAACACTGGTGCAGGATCCTAGCTTCTATACCTATCTCAGGGGTGCTAAAGCCGCAGGTGTAAAGGTCGGAGTTTACTTCTACACTCAGGCTATAAACACAGCGGAGGCTCAGGCCGAGGCTCAGTTCGTGCTTGATATGCTGGGCGGTGCATCTCTTGATATGCCTATCTATTACGATATTGAGGGCGTTGACTACGATACGGGACGTCTTGACAGTGCAGGCCTTTCTGTTGAGCAGAAAACAAATCTGTGCAGAGCCTTCTGCAACAAGATAATCAGTGCAGGTTATCAGTCGGGAGTTTACGCTAACTACTCATGGCTGACCTACGTTATAGACGGAGCTTCCCTTTCAAAGAGCTATCCTATCTGGGTCGCACATTACAACTATGAGACCTGGTGGACAAACGCTATGGAAATGTGGCAGTATTCGGGAACAGGTATAGTTCCGGGTATCAATACATACACTGATATGAACGTCTGGTACACAACAGGAAACTCTATCACTACTACGCTCACAGGCTCTGTTACGGACTGCAACACCGCTTCGCTTTCATGGAAAAAGGGCACAGGTGCGGCAAGGTATGATATCTACAGGCTCGATTCATCGGGCAGCAATGAGGTAAAGCTTGCAAGTACTACATCGCTTTCTGCAAATGTTCCTCTTGACCTTTACAATGCTCAGTACTATGTAAAGATGTATAATTCATCTAATGCGTATATTGGAATGTCGAACAAGATAAAGCTTCAGGGCGGAACTGTTACATCGCTTGCAAAGTCCGCAGTTACTGCGAATTCATTCACTATGACATGGGATCCTGTTTCATCTGCTACGGGATATGTCCTGTACGCCAAGAAGGCTGACGGCTCGGAGTCATACACAAGAAGAGGCTATGTTTACACAAACAGCGGTACGGTAAGCGATCTTCCTACAGGAGCAAAGTACACCTTCTGTATAAGACCGTTCTACAATCCTGCAGGCAAAAAGGCATGGACTGATGACTGCGTTCTGGGGCCTGTTTCAAACAGCGTGTCTGAGCTTCTTGAAGCAGGCAGAATAACCAGCGTATCGCTGAAAGGTGCAACAGAGAACACCATAAGCATAGGCTGGAGCCCATTAAAGGCTGTAACAGGCTACAGAGTTTATATCAAGAAGAACGAAGACGGTGCTAAATTCACAAGAGTTGCTGATATAACAGCTTCAAGCTATACGTATACAGGGCTTGATGCGCGTACACAGTATATTTTCGTTGTAAGACCGCTGTACGGCTCTGTACTCGGACAGCTCTCAAATGAACTACTTGCATCGACAGTTACGCCTTATCCTGTTTCTATAATCTCTGATGACGAGACTGCTGCATCACGCTCAATAACTGCAAAGCTCATTGACAGCACAGGCAAAACGAGATTTACTATGTATTCCAAGAACGGATATATCAATCTTCCCGTAAATGCACTGACTCTGCTTGGCGGTGAATTTACCCTCAGAATTTCAGCAACGGGCTGCGTTACAAGGGATTATACAGTTACGATCAAGGATAAGAAGTTTGCTGAGGACTTCTCGGGTGAGATAGCAGTTCTCGGTGATGTGAATATGGACGGCACAATAAATACCCTCGATGTTATGAGAGTGAAAGCCGCTCTTATTAACTACTCACCTCTCAATGATTATCAGGCTCTGCTTGCAGACCTTAACGCCGACGGCGAAGTAAATACCCTCGATGTTATGGCACTCAAAGCAAAGCTGCTTGGTCTTTAATAAAAACTAAAGCCGAAGAGCCAAAAACGCTCCTCGGCTTTTTTGTACCCCACTGCCTGCGAGAGTTATTGGGGAAAACCTTTCTGAAGAAAGGTTCTTCCCCAAACCCCTTTCCAAAGACTTTTAACTCTTTTTGGCTAGGGGGAGGCTTTCTATCCAAGAAA
>ONLC01000033.1 GCA_900318545.1 uncultured Eubacteriales bacterium | reverse complement strand
TTGACTAAACAGCCAAAAAGATATATAATAACTATGGTGTTAATATGTATTTGATATTAGCATCCGTTTTGTTGTCTCCTTTCTTTTGTTCTACACATATTTTTTTTATTTCATTTCCCGCCGAGCACCGTTGCTCGGTATTTTTTTGGCAGTGCTCGCCGCACGGCTAATACGCGACGTAATTTTGCTTAAAGCTTTTCTTGCCTTGAACGCGGAGATAGAGAGTGCGGAATTTATATAATATATAATATTTTTGTATTTATGTCCATTCCAAAGCGGTGTGGGCTTTTTGATAGACTGGAACCTCCACGTTTTAAGGCGTGGAGGTTTTTGTTTCAGCTCACGTATTCGTCCTTGACCGTGCTTATCGAACCTCCACGTTTTAAGGCGTGGAGGTTTTTGTTTCAGCTCACGTATTCGTCCTTGACCGTGCTTATCTTCCATATTCCGTTTTCAAGCACACAGGAAACTGTCGCTGTACACTTGGTTTTTCCGTTCAGTACGGTGTAAGGCTCCTCAAATGTGCATGAGGTCTTATCTGCCTTGACGAAGTTTACGCTCTTCATATCCTTTTTGTGCTCCCAGTCGCCGTTATCTCTGTCCGACCAGTCATACTGCCAGTAATTGCCTGTCTCGCCTCGTGAGTAATAATACAGCCTGCCGTTATGCTCGGTGAAATCGTCAAGCATTGAAAGGTACTTTTTAGCTGTATCACCCGTCATTTTGCTGCTTATATACGATCTGTACTCCTCTATTGCCGAGATACTGTTAAACTGTGCATCGTTTACAAGAACATATCCGCTTTCGGGGTATTCTTCATCGGGAATGGGCTCAAAATTGCTGTCATAGTATACCGAATAATCAACGCTTATGCCCTGATTTGTTATCCGCTGTATTTCCTCAAGTGCGTATTTAAGCTCAATAATGCTTGCAATATAGTCATTGGTGAGCCAATCGTCCTCGATAACACCTGTGGGATGATCATTATCGGGCTTTGTGTTATCAGGCTGTTTCTCTTCCGAAGGCTGTTCCTCAGTATGCTGTTCTTCCGAGCTTTGCTCGGTGTTATCCTGTGTCTGAGTGTTATCGGTGACAGTAACCTGTTCATTCGTTTTTTCAGGCATTGACTGTGTTTCCTTTTTCTCTGCTTCGGAGCTTTCGGTCGGTTTGCTTTCTGTTTCGGAAACCTCTTCGGAGCTTTCAGCAGGATTAACTATGATACGACCTGCCTGCGAGCTGACAGTATCTGCTGCATCGGCAGAGATCAAAGATGAGCTTATTTTTACGCTGCTGCTGTCAAAGGTATCTGTACCCTTATTTCTGAGTGCCAGCATAATACCTGTTGCTCCGATAACCACTGCCAGGCAGGCTGCTGCGGAGATGATCGGCGCATATCGCCTTACCTTTATTTTTTTGTCTGCTGTTTGCGAGGGCTCATAAGCCTTATCAAAACTTTCCTCGCCCGATGCCTCTGCTTTTTTGAATTTTTCCATTCCGGCTGAAAAAATCCTGTCCTTCTGTGCTTTGCTGAGATTTGTTTTTTGTGCAAGAGCTTCTATTGTCTGTTCGTCTGCACTGTTCAGAATATCAAATCTGTTTGTGTTCATTTTGTGCCTCCTTAAAGTGTGCCGTTCTTTTTGCCGAGTGCCTTTTTCAGCCGTGACTTCGCCCTTGCAGCCCTCATTCGTACTGCTGACGGCTTCATACCCAGCTTTTCTGCTATCTCTGCTGACGAGTGCTCATAGTAGTATCTCTCTATCACTATGGTCGAGTCGGGCTCTCCGAGTGCATTTATCTGTTCCATAAGCTCTCTGCCCAGAAGCTTTTGCTCTGTCTGTACTTCTGTATCGGCATCTGCTTCAAGCTTTCCAAACTCCTCGCTGTCAAGTGATAAGCTTTCAGCCTGACCGCTAAGACTGTAAAACCTGTTCACTGCCCTGCGTTTTGCAATTACAGAGATATAAGGCTTCAGCTCTCTTTCGTCAGTCTTTCCGTGAGCCAGCCCGAAAAACACCTCAGCGAAAACATCGCTGACACACTCTTCAATGTCCTCGGGAGCTGCGGTGCTTCTCAGCTTGCTGAAAACTACGGCATAAACATATTTGCAGTATTCGTCGAATAACGTTCTGCAGGCCTTTTCAGGCTTGTCAGCATAAATGCTGCGGAATTGTTCTCCTGTCATATACATTTCTCCTGTCCAGAGCGATCTGTTTTATCGCCTTTCATATATAACATTCAGCCCTAAGCTCACATCTGTCACACTTTTTCACAAAAAAACACCCGAGCCAGAACAGCCCGGGTGATAAAGGGTCACGATATTATTCGTCGATCTCCTCAACTTCGTCTTCAACCTTGTCAAGAGCCTCTTCAGCGCTCTCAGCAACGTCCTCTGCTTTTTCTTCAACTGCATCAGCAGCCTCTTCAGCTGTATCCTCAGTATCGCAAGCTACGCACTCATCGAAATCGTCATCGAGATCCTCATAATCATAATTATCAAGCTCTCTCTTCTTCTTGAGAGCATAAACAGCAGCAGCACCTGCACCAATTACGCCAACAGCTGCAGCAACCTTAAGAACTTTTCCCATTGTGAAACACTCCTTTACAATTTTTACACCCTGAATTACTATCAAGATTGTAACTAATTATAACACATTTATCTAAAAAAATCAAGTCCGACAACAAGTTTTTCGCAACATTTATACAAACTGCACAAATAACTATCACATAATTTGACAGGAAAACATTTGCGTCCCTATTTGTTGACCTTTTTAGTCTCTGTGACCTTGGGTGCACTCTTTACCGTAACTCCCTTTGCAGTGAAATCTCCGCCGTAGGTCACACCCTCATAGGTGCGGTAAGCCCTTACCGTGAAGTAATATGCTCCGCCCTCTTTAAGACCCGTCTTTGTAAACGAGGTCGTTTTGTTGTTCACGGTTGCAAGCTTTACCCAGCGGCTCGTCTTTGTCTTATAGAAGACCGCATAGCTGGTAGCTCCCTTCACCTTGCTCCAGTTTACGACCGCTGTTTTCGGCTTTGCCGACTTCACCGTGAAGCTCACCCTTGCAGGCTTGGTAGACGTTTTGTAGTTTTCAAAGTTCGGTGACATTACCTTCCCCGATGCCGTGTTCATTATTGCCCTCGCAGTAAACGCATAAGCCTCGCCTGCGTTGAGTCCGCCCACAACTACGGTGTTCGTGCTGACAGTCTTGTAATACTGCCACCTTTTAAGCTCCTTATTATACACGTAAACCGCATAGGAGCCTGCACCGCTCACCTTGTTCCAGCTGAGCTTTACCGCTGCCGCCGAGTTTGCAAGCGCCTTCATACCGCTGACATCTGCAAGAGTCAGAGCCTGCGTGTAATTATCGTAGTAGACCCTTCTGCACGCTGCGCATATATGCGTCGTTTTTCCGCCCGAGGTGTAGCTCGGCGCCTTCACAGATGTACTATAGCTATGCCTTGTCGGAGCATACAGCTGCGAGCAGTATTCAAGTCCGCAGTCGCTGCAATACTTTATAACACTTCCTGCCGATGCACACCTTGCATTTTTTGTGCTTCGGGTCATAAAGCTGTGAACGTGGATATCCCCGGACACAAGCTCATCTATAGTGCTTGTGTCGTCAGTAAGGATACTATTCTTGTCCGAAACATTCCCTTTGACAGCTGCCGCCCTTGAGCCCTCTGTCAGTGAAAGGTCTGCACCCTTATTATTAAAGAAGGAGTTTCCCTCTACGACATCGGCAAAAGCTCCCGAGGTAAGGCTGAGAGCATCGCTGCCGACCGATGAAATTACGTTGCCGCCTATTCTTTCGGCTGTTCCGCCCTCCAGCGTTATACCGCCCGAAAGAACGTTATTATCTGTAAGCACGCTGCCCTCGCTGAAGGAGAGAAGGATAGGTGCATCTGTCTTATTTCCGCTGACCTGTGCTGCCGTGCTTCTGTATACGCAAACACCCTTGCCGCAGCTTACTGCGCTGTTATTCTCAACGCTGCAGTCTGAGCCGCCTATCACCTTGATGCCGTCAGCACAGTTATATACGGTATTGCCCGTTATCTGCGTGAACGAATTGTCAGAGCAGATACCGCTGTTCACGTCACCGCCCACAGTGTTGTTATAAACGTTTGCTTTTGCACCGTTATATACCTTGATGCCGCAGTTGGCATCACTGTTTGTTCCCATATATGCACCAACGCAGATCGTATTATTGTAGATCTCAACATCGGTGCTGTTCATAGTCTTTATGATGCCTGTGTATCTGTCCTTGTTGTTTGAAACGCTGATAGCGCTCATACGGTTGAGGTCCATGCAGTTTATTCCGAAGCCGTACACTTTGCTTACAACAGAGTCCGGCACATAGCAGCCCGAGCTGTCAGAATAGTTATCGTGGATACTGCCCTTTACATTCTGTGCAAGCAGCAGCGTCGGAGTGTTTACCGCAACATTTCCCGAGAACTCAAAATCCGTAAAGGCAGTTGCGTTGCAGCCGCAGTAATAGCAGTTATTAAAGGTATTGTTCCTGATTTTTATGTTTTGGCCTATATACCCCTCAATAACATGATGTGTTCCCACGCCCGAGGCGCAGTTCTCAAAGGTGCAGTTTGTTACAGAAACGTTTGCCATAGGTCTGCCGTTGTAGAAGTTAAAGTCTATATGCAGAGCCTCCGACGCCCAGTACGAGGTAGCATTGGTCTGCTCACGGTACTCCTCGGGGGTGCCCGTAAACAGCTTAAAGTCCTTGAAGCTGCAGCCGTTTACATCAAGGCTGCTTATTCCGTCGAGCAGCACCGCATGAGTGCCGCAGAAGCTCGTGAAATCGACATTTTCAAGCTTCAGTCCCGTTATGTCACGCAGGGACATTATTCCCCTTGCCACCTTTGTATCGCAGACGTTTCCGTTTATAATGCCGCCGATAAAGCTTATCTGATGCTGAGATGCACTTGTAAACACATACGAATTCGGAGCATTTTCCGAACGCATTATCTCGGCACCTTCCTCAAATTCAAGGATAGTATTTGAGTATATCTTCAGGCTCCTTACGCTATACCCCTCGGGGGCACAGACTATATACCTTCCCTTAGGGAACACGACCTTTACCATATCCGTTCCGCTGAGGTTAAGAGCAGTGTTCAGAGCCTTTTGTATAGCTATAGTATCATCTATACCGTCCTGTCCGTTCGCTCCGTAATTCAGAACATTAACTGTTGTGACCTTAGCCCCTGCCGCCGAAACAAATGTATTTGTATATCGCATCAGAAGCTGATGTCAAGTAGCCTCAGCTCTCCGCTGCCCTTGAATGTAAGGTACAAAGCCTGCTTTCCGTCCTTAAAGCCGACCTCTGCGGTAAGCCTTTCAAAGCCGTTTGTCTTTGAAACAGCGAATGTACCCAGCACCTCGCCCTCGGGCTCATTTCTGACAGTGATCTCGCCCTCTGCCTTTGAGTCAACAGTGAGGGTAAGCTTATTATTGCCCTTGAAGTCAAAATACTTGAAGCCTATAAGCGTACCGTCAGATATCTCATCTATGAAACGCTGAATCTCACCGTTATACTCTGCGTGGTTTACATTCGGGAAGCGCTCTTCAAGCCTTTTGTTAGTTCCGTGAGGCATTTTGCCGTTTGTGATATTGCAGGCAATAACCGCAGGATAAGTACCCTCAGCTTTAAGAGGTCCGCCGTTAAGTCCGCAGGAGGTTATCTCCGCCTGAGCGATAGAGCCGTCGGGAGCTATGGTGATCTCCTCGGCACAGCCCTGTCTGCTGTAATCGGACTTGTGTGTCAGCCTGTGATAGAAAACATACCATTTGCCGTTTATCTGTTCGATGCTTCCGTGAGTTGTGCCCGTCATATTGAGCCTGTCCTCGGGCTTTCTGCCGTTAAGACCGACATCACCGTTTGAAACGATAGTTCCGCCGAACTTAAAGTCCCTGTCGGGCTTGTCGCTGACAGCATAGCAAAGCTCGTGGTTCTGCTGAGAGGAGTATATAAAGTAGTACTTCTCCCCTACCTTTCTGATAGAGCTTGCCTCAAAGAAGGGGTGCTCCTCAAAGTCAGTGCCCTTTACCTTGTAGGGTATGATATGACGGGGCTTCTCCCTTACGGTCAGCATATCGTCCTCGAGAGCAACAGATACAGGACCCATAACGCTGTCCTTTTCGCACATCTCGAGTATCTCCTCAGGCTTTTTGTTAAACATAGAGCACTCGGTCTCAACGAACCACTTGCTCTCCATAGCACCCTCACGCTCTTCAAAGTCGTACTGAGTGCCGTAGTACAGCCTTATAACTCCGTTGTCATTGATGACACCGGGGTCAAAGCAGACATAGTCAAGCATTGGTGAGCCGTCCTTGTTTCTGACGTGACCCAGAAATTCAAACCTGCCTGCGGGGCTGTCGCTGACTGCAACGCTTATAGGGCCATAGTAACCGCCTACGCCGTCCTTGCCCGACATAGCATAGTAAAGGTAGTATCTGCCGTTATTTCCCTGAACCACATCAGGAGCGTACATATAAGCTCTGTTCTTGTAGTCGGGATCCTGCTCAGCCTTGTAGATAACGCCCTCGTATCTCCAGTCGGCAAGGTCATCAACAGGTGCCGAGTAGGTTACATAATCAAGCATACAGAAGGTCTCTCCGCCCTCCTTATCGTGCGAGCCGTAAATATAAACTCTGTCCCCGAAAACGTGCGGCTCTCCGTCAGGCACATACTCACTTATGGGAAGATAGGGATTAAAAGCCTGCTTGCTCATAACTTATTCCTCCGTATTTTATTTATTGGTCTTTATCTCGACCGAGTTGAACATTCCCATTACGTACAGTGGCATAATGTCCTTCTGATTTATTCTTTTGCCGTTTACCTTCATATCGGTAACTACAGTCTTACCCTTTTCGTGACCGAATTTCATAACGTAGTCATCACCGTTATGTGCGGTACCTGTGTAGCTGACAGTAAAGGTAAACATATTAAAGCTCCAGCTGCCGTCCTTGAAGTAGACATCTATTGCCTCTCCGTAGCTGTCCTGCTCGAGCTGCATCTGCGTGATGTCACTGAAATCGTAGCCTGCCTTTTTGGTGAGGGATATCATCGCAAAGGCGAGCACTCCGTAAATGATGCCGACTATTATACCGATAAGCAGCACCTTTTTAGCGATCCTCCATACAAGCGAGCCCACGCCCGACTTTTTCTTCTTTGCGGTGTGCTGCATCTGCTCGGGAGCGGAGCGTGGTCTTCTTGGTGCCTGCTCAGGCTCGGGTCTTCTCTGCTGAGGCGGTCTCTGAACAGGTCTCTGCTTTGTTCTTACAGCTCCCTGCTGAGGCACCTGCCTGTTCTGCACTCTTTTCGGGTGCTCATAAACACGTCTTGCGGCCTCTCTCCTCTGATGTGCCGCCTCTGACGCTTTGCTGTTTTCTATACCGACGAGCCTTCCGCAGTCGGGGCATACCTTTATGCTGTCCCCGAGCTGAGCTCCGCAGTATGTACAAAACTTTGACATTTGTTATCTCCTTGGTTTTCTCTAATCTATATATCTGAGTACCGCTACGACCTTGCCGAGTATAGATACCTCGTCTACGATGATAGGGTCCATATTATCGTTCTCGGGCTGCAGGCGGAAGTGTCCGTCCTCCTTGTAGAAGGTCTTTATCGTTGCTGATTCGTTATCTACAAGAGCACATACTATCTCTCCGTTTTCGGCAGTCTGCCTCTGCTCGATAACCACTATGTCACCGTCAAGGATAGCAGCGTTGATCATTGACTCGCCCTTGACTTTAAGTGCAAAAAGCCTGCCCTGATAGTGTCTGTCGGGGTGGAAGCTGATGTACTCGGTTATGTCCTCGATAGCTGTTATGGGCAGACCTGCCGCAACAGTTCCGACCAGCGGTACCTTAGTGCCGTTTCCGCCGCTGAGCTTTATAGCCCTGTTGCGGTTGGCACCCTTTTCAAGATAGCCCTTTTCAGCCAGCAGGTTTATATATCTGTGAGCTGTTGATGTGGACTTATATCCGAAATGGGCACATATCTCCCTTACTGTAGGGGGATAGCCGTCCTCGATCCTGTCCTTTATAAATTCAAACACCTTGAGCTCATTTTTGGTCAGTTTCATTCAGCCTCACTCCTTTTCTCTGAGCTTCTGTGCAAGTATCCTTGCAAGCTTGTATACATCTCCGCAGCCTGTGGTTATAACAATGTCGCCTGCCTGAGCGTTCTCTGCTATATAGTCTGCGCACTGATTGAAGTTAAACTCCTTCTGCTCTGCGGTCTGCTGATCGACCACATCGTGCTCTGTGAAGAACCACTTTGCGTTCTTTGTTTTCTCACCGAGCTGCTCTGTGTAGATGCCGTCGGTGTTCTTTTCACGGCTGCCCATAATGTCGGTTATGACAGAAATATCTGCGATCTCCAGAGCCCTTGCAAAGTCGTCCATAAGGAGCTTTGTTCTTGAATAGGTAAACGGCTGGAACACAGCCCATACTCTTTTGAAATCAAGACCCTTTGCAGCTCTGAGTGTGCAGGCTATCTCGGCGGGGTGATGGCCGTAGTCATCAACTATGGTTATGCCTCTGACCTCGTCGATCTTCTGGAAGCGTCTTACCGCACCGAAGAAGTTATCAAGTCCCTTTTCGATAGTATCCCACTCAGCACCCGAATATCTTGCAGCGGCAGCGGCAGCAAGGGCGTTAAGCACATTATGGTCACCCGGAACGTGAATACGCAGCGTTCTTGCAAGCTCGCCCTTATAATACACATCAAAGGCAGTTACAAGACCCTTTTTGCTTTTTATCTCAGCTCTGTAGTCATTGCCCTCGCCGAAGCCGAAGGTTATCATAGTCTTGCCTGTTATTCCCTCAACAGCCTTTCTTGTGTTCTCATCATCACCGTTGTAGATAACAGCTTTTTTTGCCATTTCGGCAAAGGTGTGAAAGCTTTTTATAATATTATCAAGCGTCTTGAAGTACTCGAGGTGGTCGGCATCGACATTGAGAATGATCGCCGCATCGGGATAAAGCTTCAGGAAATGATCCTCAAACTCGCAGGCCTCACAGACCATAGTATCTCCCTTGCCTGCCAGTCCCGAGCCGTGAATGCTGGGCAGCTTTCCGCCTATAACGCAGGAGATATCCCTGCCCTCGTCAACGAATATCTGAGTGAGCATAGATGAAGCGGTAGTCTTTCCGTGGGTGCCGCAAACGCAGAGAGCGTTATCATACCAGCTTGTAACAAGACCGAGAATCTCGGCTCTTTCGCAGCAGAGGGCACCGCTTGCCTTAGCGGCTATGAGCTCGGGGTTATCAGCCATAATAGCGGCTGTGTAGATGATGAGGTCAGCATCGCCGATATTCTCGGCTCTCTGTCCGAGGAAGACCTCAATGCCCATATCTCTTACAGCTTTGAGGGTATCGGTCTCATTGTTATCTGAGCCTGTGATATAGAAGCCCTTTGAGTGAAATATCTGAGCTATGGGGTACATTCCCGAGCCGCCTATGCCTATAAAGTGAACGTGTTTTATGTTTTTGAGCTGTTCGCTGCTGATCAAAATTATCGCCCTTTCCATATTATAATATATCAAGAATAGTATATCACAAAAAGAACCGAATGTAAAGCATTCGGACAAAAGTTTCATTTTTTTAACACATAGAAAGCCCGCACCAAAGCGGTACGGGCTTCCTCTCTTTATACTTATACTTCGGGGAGAAGTATGCAGGCCGCAATATATGCTATAACTCCTGCTCCCATGCAGCCGAGCAGTATCGCTGCGATCCTTACTACATTTACATCTACATTCAGGTATTCCGATATGCCCATGCATACGCCTGCGATCATTTTTCCCTGTCTTATTCTGTATAGCTTTTTCTGCATTATGCTGTCCTCCTATTTCTTGAAATTTATATCTACGTCAGATACTCCCGAGTCTACATTTATGAGTATTCCGTCCTCATTGTCCTCGCCTGAGACCTTTTTGCCCTCGATATGATAGTCCGATCTCTTTCCGTCAAGTACAAAATCAGCATTGCCCATTCCGCACCTGATATTTGTTTCTGCTCCGAGATATCCCTCGTAATCAAAATCACTCATGCCTACCTCAAAGTTACTCTTGAAGAACTTGCAGTCCTTGAATTCAGCATCGCCCATACCAATATCTATATCCGCATTCGCTGCACATATAAGCCCCGTGACATTCACATCTGCCATTCCACAGTCAAAAACAAGATCGGTGCACTTTATGTTTTCAACATTCAGCTTTGCCATACCGCAGCCTATCCTGAGCTTTTTATACTCCTTCGCAGGCACCTGTATATCAAGAGTTCCGCCCTTCTTCCCGTTCTGTATGCCCGAAAGCACAAGGTTCAGCGTCTTCGATTCGGAATCATCATCAATGTACAGTCTTCCGTTTGATACTCTGTGGTGAAGCTTATACGGTATCTTCTCAGCGACAATGTGGAAGTCACTGTCAGGGCTCGGGCTGATCGTTATTACTGCAAGCCCTGCCTCGATATCGAGCTCTGTTATCTCAGAGCCCTCTATAGTTTCATCTGCATTGTATGTTTTAATGTATTTACCCAGACCCTCGCTCTTTATCCAGATAAGCCCCGTAACAAGCATTACAGCTCCGACAAGAAGCATTATGACCGCCGGTCTCAGAAAGAAGCTCTTTGGCTTTACATCACCCGATGCATCGTATCTTTCCATTAGTCCTCAGCCTCCTCTTTGCTCTTTCTGTGCCCCGATATAAGCTTCGCAAGCTTCATTATACCGTAGCCTATAGCAGCACCCCCGAGAAGAAAGCCTGCAAGTATATTCGCAAGTATGCCCTTTCTCTTTTTTGTCTTCTCTTCCTTGCTCATACAGTTGTCACCCCCGCCCTGTTGTTAAATAGTCCTTTGAAGAAATTCACACCAAGCTCTGCAAGCTTTCCTATTCCCTTGAACATAAACCTCAGCAGCGGTATGAATAAAATTCCGTCAAGCCCGAAGAGCACAAGTGCTGCACCTATCATTGTAATTCCAAGCGGCGGAGCACTAAACAGCACGGGAACTCCTGAAACAAGCAGTGCAATACCAACCACAACAGGTACACATATCAATGCCAGCAGTGCAAAGAAAAGCCCGATGAACAGCCCGAAGCCCCCTGCCAGAAGCCCTATCCACAAAGGGCAGGTAACTACCAGCACAACAGCAATTATCAGCATCTTATTGCGTCTTTGCTGAGCTTCCATATCTGCAAAGCTCTGTCCGCCGTTCATTCCCTGACCCTCGCCCTGTACGAACGCCTCCTCCATCTGAAAGCCGCCCTGCTCTCCTGTGAATACACCGTGCTCTGCCAGTATCTGCGAGCCCAGCTGCTCCACACTGCCGAGCCTTTCAACAGTTTCGTCCGAGCCCTCCATTATCATATCTCCGTAAAAGCTCATTGCCTCCTCAATATCCGAGGAAGTCATATTATTCTCCTGCAGATAGCTTCTGAGCTTTACCAAGTATTCAGATCTGTCCATAAGTTCCGTCTCCCCTGTTTATAAGTATTGATTCTACGCTTCTTTTATGCTCCTCCCAGTCCTTCCGATAACCGTCAAGCGCCTTTATTCCGTTTACGGTTATATGGTAGTACCTTCGGTTTCTGCCGAGGAACTCCTTATCATAGGTCTCAAGCAAGCCGTTTTTCAACAGCCTTCTGAGTACAGGATAAAGCGTTGATTCCGACACGTTCGTACACTCCCGTATGTGCCTTGTAAGCTCATACCCGTAGGTGTCAGAGTTCTCTACCACCGAAAGCACCAGACTGTCCAGAAGCTGAGCACTTAATGGAAATGCCATGCTATCACCTCTTCGTTTTCTCTTGTGTAATATTATACGTCATATAATATTATTTGTCAACAATATATTATACCAAATTCATTATTATATTTTCCCGATTTTTTGTAACACTTAACAAATCTGCAAAAACTGCCGCAGAAAAGTGCGTATTTATGGGTAAAAAATGTACGAATATTACTTAAATCTATTGACAAAATCGAAATAATGAGTTAATATATTAATGGTTTGGAAAACCGTATTATGAAGAAATCTAAAATATGGAAATGGAGAAATGTATTATGGCAAAGTTTTGTGACAAGTGCGGAGCTCAGCTGGAAGACGGAGCTGCTTTCTGCACAAGCTGCGGTGCAACACTCGGTCAGCAGGCTCAGCAGGCTGCTCCTGCTCAGGGTTCTGTAATGAGCAATGTTTCACAGGGCATCTCGCAGGGTGTTCAGGGCGTTCAGAATTTCGCAGCTGATATCCCGAGAGACTTTAACGGCTTCAAGCAGGGCGTTCAGCAGAAGAATAAGAAGGTAATCGGTGTTCTGATCGCTGCTGTTGTACTTGTTATTCTTATCATCGTGCTTCTTGTGAGCCTTATCGGCGGCGGCGGATACAAGTCACCTCTTGATAATCTTACAAAGGGCTTCAACAAGAACGATGCAAAATTGATAACAAAGGCTATGATGCCCGGTTCTGTTCTCAGTGCTTATGAAGATGAAGAGGACCCTGACTGGGACGATGCCGATGATGCTATCGAGGCTTCAAAGTCACTTATTGAAGCTAAGTACGGCGATGATGTTGAGATCTCCTACGAGATCAAAGACAAGAATGAGATTTCTGAGAGCAAGCTCAAGAAGAAGTATAAGTCACTCGCTAAGAGATATGCTGATGCAGCAGACGGAAAGACCTCCGACTTCTATCCCACCGAGGGTTACGAGCTTGAGGTTGAGCTGACGATCAAGGGCGACGATGATGAGGATTCAAACGATACCACAGTTGTAGTCGGCAAGGTTGACGGCGACTGGATCTTCCTTGATGACGGTGAGTTCGGAATGTTCGGCGGCATGGGCGACAGCTTTTTCTAAATCTTAAGTAACTTAAATGGGGGCACGCAGCCCCCATTTTTGGAATACGGATAAATCTTTAAGAAAGAAGTGATATCATGATACAGTGTCCTACCTGCAAAACAGAGCTGGAGGACGGAGCAAGATTCTGTTCAGTGTGCGGAAACAAGATCGAGATACCCGAGCAGAAAATATCCTGCCCTGTGTGCGGAAATCCGCTGGCTCCCGGGGCTAAGTTCTGTTCTATATGCGGAACAAAAACAGAGGCAGCTGAAGCTCCGAAGGAAGAGGAGCAGCAGCCCGACCTTGACAGAAACCCGACTATGGACGAGGTACAGGTGCCTGTTATCGACTACGACTATGACAATGATAACGGTCAGCCCGAGATAAGCGATATCCCAAAGCATACCGATGATATGCCGACTATGGACAGCGTATTCCTCCCGGGACAGGAGCCTGAAAAGGCCAAGGAGGAAAAGGAGGATATGCCCGTCGTTGTTCCCGATGCACCGAAGGTGACTACGGCACTGGGACTTGACCCCTCTATCGACCCTGCCTATGCAGAGCAGAAGGCAAAGCAGATAAGGGCTCAGCAGCTGAGAGCACAGCAGATGCAGGCTCAGGCTATGCAGCAGATGCAGCAGACGTATCAGCAGCCCGTTATGCAGCCCGACCCTCGGCAGGCTATGATGCAGGGTCAGCAGTATCAGCAGCAGCCTATGCCCGGTCAGCCGGGAATGCCGCCTCAGGGTATGCAGCCAAACGGTATGCCTCCGCAGGGAATGCCAAACGGTATGCCCCCGCAGCAGATGCCGCAGCAGAACGTCACCCCGGGAAAAAGCACCAATATGCTGATACCGATAATCCTTATCATACTTATCATTGCAGTTATTCTGGTTGACGTTTTCGTAGTATTCAGAAAGCAGATCTTCGGTGACGACAGCTCCTCGAAAAAGGCAGCAGTCGTTATCGACGCAGATATGATAAGCCCTCAGGGCTAGATAAGAAAAAAGAGAGACCCGTGCTTTCGGGTCTCTTTTTATACTCCGTATTTTATTTTTATCCTCATAAGCTTGTCGCCCACGGGCTTGCCGAGAAGTATCAGAAACACCACGTTTGATGCTGCATAGCTCAGCAGATACGGCAGCGATGTTCCCACAGCCGCAATGTAGAGCTTAACGCTGAAGCCCTCGGCATACCAGAGAACTGTCCAGATATCCATTATCATCGAATACCCTGCACCGCAGACCGCTCCGAAAACAATAAGAGCAGGTCTGTTTTTTATGAGCACCCCCGACATCAGCCCCGAGGCAAAGCCTATCAGCCCGAGAGCCAGCATCATAAAGGCAGTCCACGGACCCTGTCCGAACCAGAAGTTCGAGATAAGGGCTGTAAGTGCTCCCGTCAGAAAGCCTGCCTCGCAGCCGAGGTACGCACCCGTAAGTATCAGCAGAGCCGTCATCGGCTTTATCACAGGCACAAACCTGCCCACAAAGCAAAGTGCCGTCATTATCGCTGTGATGACCATTCTGCGTGTGCCTACCCGCTTTTTCTCGTACCCTGTGAAGAATACAAGCAGTGCCATTACCGCTATAGCAAGTGATATAAAGATGTGCCTTTTCTCATCAAAGGCTATGGAGCCTGCCACCGCAAGTGCAGGTATCAGCACCAAGGCGATAGCGTATTTTACTGTCAGCCGAAGCCTCAGATCGTTGATAACGAGCACGGTGTACACTCCTTTATTTCAGATTTTTCAGGCAAAGCTCAGTTACCTGCTCAGCTGTGACTGCACCCTCATAGTGCCTGCGTGAGATAAGGCTTGCAGGGGTCGTGAAAAACGAGTTACGGGACAGAAGCCTGTCAGTGTCAGAAGGCTCGGAAAGCCTTCCCGAGAGGAACACCGCACTCCTGTGAGAGATATCCGCACAGAACTCTGTATCGTGGCTTACTGCAATTATCGTCACGCCCTCGGAGTTAAGCTCTCTTAGTATGCCGATAAGCCTTTCCCGTGACTCTGCATCAAGGCTTTTGGTAGGCTCATCCAGCAGGAGAATTTTCGGCCTCAGCGACAGCACCTTTGCAAGTGCCAGAAGCTGACGCTCTCCGCCCGAGAGGTCATAGGGGTGCTTGTCAAGCAGCCTTTCAAGCCCGAAGGGCGGCTCAGTTATGTGCATATCCGAAAGCTCCTCACGGACGGAATTGTTGAGAAACAGCGTTGTAACGTCCTGAGGGAGCATAGCCAGCGTTCCCGAATACAGAGAGCCGTTTTTATAGTCTTTGATCTTCTTTCCAAACACCCTGATGCTCCCCGAAACAGCTCTGAGAGCACCTGCCGCCAGCGACAGCATAGTGGTCTTACCCAAGCCGTTCGCCCCGAGGACAGTGAATATCTCGCCCTCATAAACTGTGAGGTCAAGGTCTTTTATAATGTCGTGCTGATTTTTTTTATAGCGAAAGCATAGCCCCTTTATTTCAACAGCCTTGCTGTCTGAATGTTTATGCTCCTGCCTTTCAAGTGACCTGACAGCATTTGAGAAAGTGCCTGTCACAAAACGCCTTGCAGAGGTAACATCACAGGGGCATTCGCCCTTGCCGTCAAGGGAGTGGAATATCCTCACAGGGGCAGGCATGGCACGAAGGAGCTTCCCGTCCTCTGCGATAAGCTCAAGGGCTTTTGTTCTCGGCTCGCAGAAACGGAGCCTGCCCTCATCAAGGCAGAGAAGCTTATCTGCAAACGGGAGAATATTATCGAGCCTGTGCTCAGCGATTATGACTGTGAGAGAACGCTCACGAACAAGCCTTGCGACCGTCTGGGTGAAGCTTTGCGAGGCTACAGGGTCAAGCTGGGAGCAGGGCTCATCAAGGACGAGGATTCTCGGGTCCATTATCATAACAGAGGCGAGGGCGAGCATCTGCTTTTCGCCGCCTGAGAGGGTCGCTGTATCCCTGTGGAGCTTGTCGTTCAGCCCGAAATAGGCGGCAGCTTCCGCCACCCTGACGGCTATCTCGTCACGCCCGAGACCGAGGTTTTCAAGCCCGAAGGCAAGCTCATGCCAGACCTTGTCGGTAACTATCTGCTGTTCGCAGTCCTGAGTCACAAAGCCTGCAAGGCAGGCGCTCTCACGCACACCGAGAGCTGCCGTATCTCTGCCGTCTATAATGACCCTCCCCGAGAGCTCGCCGTTTGGAATGACCTCTCTTTTCAGGCAATGCAGAAGCGTTGACTTACCGCTTCCGCCTGCACCGCAGACAAGGAGTATCTCGCCCTCGGCAAGCTCAAAGGAAATATCCCTGACCGCAGGCTCCTCACACAGAGGGTACTTAAAGCTCAGGCTTTCGACACTAAGTATCGCCATCTGACATTCACCACCGTTTCCATGGCTGACGGCAGCACCGCCAGAATAATATATGCTGTTATCCCGGCCATTCCAAGTGCAGAGCTCTCGGACATTCTGACCTTGGGATAGAAGGCAATATCGAGCTTATCGAAGCCTGCCGCAGTCCAGCACAGGGCTGACAGCACAGCCGTTATCAGACAGAGGACAGCATCACGTCTGCCGAAGCGTGCTGAGGTAAAAGCGGTACGTCTGCCGCTGCCGCAGCCCCTTGCCGCCATGCTGTCGGCAGTTACTATGCCGTTTTCCAGAGCCCAGGAAATGACCGAGGAAAGCACCCTCATATTGCCCTTTATAAGGTCGATGATGTTGCCGTCTTTATAAAGGCCTGTTGCCTTCTGAGCTGTTTTGGTTTTTCGGTACTGAGAGCGTATCATCGGGATATATCTCAGAGCCGAGGACATAACGAGTGCTGCTCTCGGGGAGACTTTTCCGAACACTCTGAGGGTCTTCTCGCTGTCCATTATCTTCGAGAAGCTGTAAAACCAGTACACCACCGAGCATAAAGCCGCAGCTGAGTTCAGCCCGTAGAGGAACGATTCAAGCGTAACGGGGCTGTCGTTTACCATAAAGAGGATAGTTTCGCCCTTATGGGAAATGATCGGATTTACGAGCGTCAGCACCGCAAAAAGCAGCAGCACATACAGGTGTACTTTAAGGGAGCCCCTCGGCTCTCTGAGCGTGACAAGCACCGCCGATCCGACAAGCGACACCGCCGTTATCCACGGGTGCGGTGCTATCATCGGTATCAGCGTTACGCATATAAAGTACAGCGTTATGCTGAGTGCATCAAGCTCGGATATTTTTTTCATTTTGTGATTTCCTTATTATTTGAATTGCTGCTATACCCGAAGGGGTTCCCAGGGGGCACTGCCTTGCACAACAAGCCCGGGAAAGCCCCTCAGCTAGTGCGACCAACCATACTATTAATATCTTGCTGTATTTTGTACGTGCCACTGTGCTAAACAAATCAAGTGGTCACCCGAAGGGGTTCCTAGGGGGCGATCGGAAAGCCCCCTAGGCAAGGCGACCGACCATACTATTAATATCTTGCTATATTTTGTACGTGCCACTGTGCTAAACAGCCGAGTATGCTCACCAACCTAGATTGAATGTTTCACCCGAAGGGGTTCCTAGGGGGCGATCGGAAAGCCCCCTAGGCAAGGCGACGCACTATATCGTTAGCTTATAGCTATACTTTGGTACGTGCCTCTATGCTAAACAAATCAGGTGGTCACCCGAAGGGAGTCTGAGGGGCGATCGGAAAGCCCCTCAGCCAGTGCGATGCACTATGCTATAGCTTACAACAAGATTATGTACGTGCCACTGTGCTAAACTACTTAGTGGTCGTCGGAAGTGCTGCCCACTTCCGACTGACGAAAAGCGTTCGCTTACGCTCTCTGTTTCGTCAGGGGCGTGCAGGTGTCGGAGCTCGCCCACTCCGTCTGTTCATGCTTCTCTATTGTTGGACGTACCACTCTTTCTGCACGCCCTTTGTCGGAGCTCCGCTCCGAACGAGACTCTGTCTCGTGCTCTGTTTAGGGCTCTGCC
>ONLC01000125.1 GCA_900318545.1 uncultured Eubacteriales bacterium | reverse complement strand
GACATATATCTCAACGTTGACAAAATGAGCGAGGCAGCAGGCCTCGAGATCAGAATGCCGCTCACTGACAGAAGAATATTTGACATTGCTTCCCGTCTGCCGTCAAAGTACAAGGTAAATGAAGAGCAGAACAAAGTAGCTTTCAGAACTGCAGCTTCTAAAGTACTTCCCGAGGAGATAGCTTTCAGAAAGAAGCTCGGCTTTGTAGTTCCTATAAGATATTGGATGGCTGATGATAGCTACAATGCCCCCGTTAAGGCTATGCTGGGCTCTGATATCTGCGAGAAGTTCTTTAACAAGGATGAGGTTGACTCTATCTGGGACGAGTATGTCGGCGGCAACTCCGACCTTTGGAGAAAGATCTGGACGATCTATACCTTCCTTGTATGGTATGACGAATATTTCGTAAAAAGATAATCTACGTATTGCACAAAAGCACGCTCTACATTCTCTCCGAGTTTTGTAAAGTGTGCTTTTTTATTTTTTCGCCCAGAATTACAAGGTGAATTTGCACAGCATTCTGCATAAAAACAGCATATACAATCAGCCATTGTTTGAATCATTAGCACATAACTTTCATGTGTTAAAGTGCGCAAGCGCTGATTTGAATTATTCCCACCAATATAGTATAATTAGCTCAGCAAACAAAAAGGAGCTGAGTTTATGACAAAAACAAATGACAAAATCCGGCTGATAGCTCTTACAGGTCTGTTTACAGCCCTCGTTTATGTTCTTACAGCCTTTCTGCACATTCCGACGATAAAGGGATATGTTCATATCGGTGACGGTGCGATATTTTTAGCGGCATCTGTACTGCCGACACCTTACGCTGTATTTGCAGGAGCCGTTGGTGCAGCACTTTCAGACGGTTTTTCGGGATATTTGATATGGGTGCCTGCAACCGTAATAATTAAGGCTGCAACTGCCCTGCTTTTCACATCAAAGCATAGAAAAATAATCTGCACGAGAAATCTTATAAGTATACTTCCTGCACTTGCGATATGTGTAGGAGGATATGGATTATACAGTGGTCTGGTGATTTATCATTCGCTTGCAGCAGGCTTCGCAGATGCAGCTGCAAATGCAGTTCAGACGCTTACAAGTGCTATTGTATATGTGTCGGTCGGACTTTCGCTTGATAAAACAGGTGCGGCAAAAAGAATTAAAGCAAGATAGAATAAGACCTGAGAGCTTAAACTCTCAGGTCTTGCTTTTACTTGATCTTATCAGCAATTTTCTTTATTACCTCTGCATCACTGTCGTTCTTTACTTTATACTCTGTCCTTGAATAGAAATTATCATTAGTGTCCCAGATAACAGGCACAAATCCAAGACCTGTCAGCTTATCAAGTACGATTTCAAGGCACTCGGAAGAATCGGTATGGATTGCATCTGAAGCAAAGTTTGAATCAGGATATCTGGCTGTTGTTTCACCGAGGAAAACTGGAATGTTCTTCTCCTTGAATGCGGAGATAAGCTCATCACATTGTGTATCAATGTAATCTAGCCATTCCTGCGAGCCTATCTGGTTTGTCCAGTACTTTTCATTATCAACATAGTGAACAGATACCATCAGTTTCTCTGATGCACTGTCGGTCGGCATTACAAACTTATCTGATGTCGTCTTGTCTATATTTGTCCAGTAGCCCGATACGATAAGCACTCGCTCTGCATTGTTTCCGCCTGTTGCCCTGACTGCATCTACAAAGGTCTGATTTAGAGAGTTTACAAGCTCATAAGCAGCTTTAGAATTAAGCGGCTTTAATTCGCCGTTTTCATTGAACTGATCTCCGCCGAGATACTCATTGAAGCCCTCAAAAACAAGTGTGTAAGGATAATCCTTAAAGTAATCAGCTATCTGTGTCCAGAGATTGTTGAATATAGTTTTGCAGCTTTCAAGATCGTTTCTTCTGATAATGAACTCATCAAAGTGATGACAATTGATAACTGTGTAAAGTCCTGCATTCTGAGCATAATCTACTATTTCCTTAACTCTTTTTATATAATCCTTATTGATAGTCCATGTTCCGTCATTTTCCATCATATTGCCCCAGAATACAGGTATTCTGACGGTATCAAAGCCCGATGCTTTTATTCCGTCTATGACCTCCTGTGTGGTCTCTACGGCTCCCCAGCAGGTCTCATAATCGGTTGGAGTGTTACTACCCTTTGTGGGTATCCACTCATATTCAATAGTAGCACAATCGGTTGCATCATAGGCTTCCATAGTATTTCCGAGATTAAGACCAAGGTTCATGTTGTCTGCCACCTCTGCCGCCGACATCGGCTTTGAATTTTTAGCAGCACTCTTTTCCGAGGACTCAGAAGAAGAATCTGAGCTTCCGCAGGCAGTACCTAAAACCATAAGTCCGCAAAGCAATGCCGAAATAATTCTTTTTATCATTATAAAACCTCCTTAGATTTCAACTAAAATCTGTTTATATTTTAATTTATTTTGGAACTTTTGTCAATAAATTAAATTACTCAATATAATTATATGAAACAAAAAAAGCTGCCCATTTCGGACAGCTTTCAGCATTAATCGGACAAATCAATAGAATGTAGCCACTTCCTGCTCAGGCGGATCGGCAGGAGCGATCGCTGTAACATTCAGCACCGGGCCTGCACCACGGTACATTTTGTTCTTCTGCACCTTGATTTTGCCTGTAACATTGAACCACTTGGGTGATGGCAAATCAGGTCTGCCTTTTGAGTCCTCGGCAACTAACCAGCAGTACTGGATATCCTCAACGCAGCAGGTCATTATCTTTCTGCCGACAGCAAAGGAATTCTTCGGGAAATTAGGACCGCAGGCTGCCATTACGCGGAAGGTCATAGTCTTGCCATTGTACTTTTTAGGCTCTTCCATTGCATCTCTGTACCAAAGGGCAAAATCTCTGTCCTCAATAACGATATGATCAGCTTCAACATCAAACGGAAGAGGATCCTCAATATCGTCATAGGCAACGCTTCCGTCAGTGAACTCATAAGCAATATCAGTTCTTCTGCTGACTCCCCTGACTATCTGATGAAACTGCATTTTATCATAAGATTCATCAAAGCGGTTGAATACAACAAGCTCGCAGACATTAAGCTTATCAACCACAAGACTTCTCATATTCTGATTATACTGCAAAAATGTACTTGCATCAGCAAAGAACATTATCTGATAAACAGCCCAGCCCTCGGGCATTGCCTCAAAAAAGTCCTGAATATTCCACATTCCGTTATACTCAACAACTGCACGAACGCAGTTATACTTTTTCATAACGGCTGCAAGGTTTTCTTCATTAAGCTCAGACTTATCCTCAATAACGTGCATGAACACATTGTGTTCCTCGAAATTAGTAGTATCATACTCTTCTAAGCCTTCCTCACAAACAAGGAGAAGAGTTCTGTCGCCGTTTATAAATCTTCCGTCCTCGAGAGTTTCCTTGATAAACTTTGTCTTTCCGCCCTCTAAGAAACCCACGAACAGGTAGATCGGTATATTTTCCTGCTGTTCAGGCATAACTGACAGCCCCTTTCATTATTTTGCTTTGAAGAGCTCCTCAATTGCATCTTCCTTGATCTCAGAGCCAATAACACAGAGTCTTCCTGTTGTGCCTGCACTTCCGTGACGGATATCGGGATCACCGGGAACATAGTCAAAGTGAATCCACTCACCGTTCTTGCCTGCAACAATTCCCTTAGCTCTGAGAATAAGACCGTACTTCTCTTCGTCCTGAAGAGCCTCAAGTGCTGTTCTGATTTCGTCTTCGGAGTACGGATCGGCAGTTTCCTTGCCCCAGCTGGTGAATACTTCATCAGCATGGTGGTGATGATGATGCTCATGGTCGTGATCATGACAGCCGCAGGTGCAGTTTTCATCGTGCTCCTCGTGGTCGTGATGATGATGCTCATGCTCTTCATCGTGCTCATGATCGTGATGGTGATGATGTTCATGCTCCTCATCGTGGTCATGATTGTGATGGTGATGCTCATGCTCATCATCGTCATCATGATGATGGTGGTGAAGATCCCGCTTCTTTGCCTCTTCAAGAAGTGCTTTCAGCTCATCATCAAGTGTATTCTTCTGAGTCATAGCCTCAATAAGCTGAGCTCCTGTGAGCTGTTCCCACTCAGTTGTAACTATAGGAGCCTTGTTATTATGCTCTCTGAGAAGAGCTACGCACTCGTCAAGCTTTTCCTGAGAAAGCCCCTGAGTATGGCTGAGTATAAGACAGCTTGCATAAGTGATCTGATTGTCAAAGAACTCACCGAAGTTCTTCTGATACATTTTACACTTCTTCGCATCTACAACGGTTGTAAAGCCGTCGAGCTCAACATCGTGAGCATCAATGTTTTCAACTGCTCTGATAACATCGCTGAGCTTACCTACACCCGAAGGCTCAATAAGAATTCTGTCGGGCTTATACTGTTCAAGCACCTGAACGAGAGCTTTTCCGAAGTCACCTACAAGACTGCAGCAGATGCATCCCTGATTCATTTCAGTGATCTCAACACCTGCGTCCTGTAAAAAGCCGCTGTCAATACCTATCTGACCGAACTCATTTTCGATCAGAACCAGCTTTTCTCCAACATAGCCTTCCTCGATAAGCTTTCTGATAAGAGTAGTTTTGCCTGCTCCAAGGAAGCCTGAAAAAATCGTGATTTTTGTCATAATAACACTTCTTTCTATTTTTAGTCAACAGCCGAAAATCGACTATTTCACTCTAAAATATAATTATATCACTATTTGATAAAAAATGCAAGGGTCGTATATGAACATTTTATTACATAAAAAAGCTGTCGGACAAGCCGACAGCTTATAATCTTATTAACCCCAGTACTGTCTCCAGATGTAGAAATAGCCCCACGGTATCTTAAAGGAATAACCGATCTTACTGCTCGAGGTATAGTAGCTTCTGTTGCACCAGAAGAAGATATTGAAATCATTTGCTATACCATTAAGCTCGGTTTTTGCATAGCAAGCGCCGTAACAAGCAGTCTTGACTCTCTGCGGTACTCTTGAATAAGTCGCACCGTCTCTTGCAAGACCTGCAGAGGACATAAATCCGCCGCTGTTATAGATGATCTGTGAAAGCTTGCTGTATCTTGCATAATAAGGTGTCCAGATAGGATTGTAGGTGAACTTTGCAACTGTAATCTGATTTACACAGCAATCTGCAACGTATACAATAGGCTTATCCCAGAAAGAACCCTCTATACCGCCTACCTCATGATAAGTGATCCTGCAAAGTGCTTCCCAGTCTTCCTGGTCAAAATTGAATCTTGCTGTCTTAAGAAGCTGAGAATTTGAAAGACCTGAAAGTCCGGCGCTGTTCTGAGCCCTTACTACAAATCTGTAGCTTGTCGCTCTGCTAAGACCCTTTACTCTGTAATCAGTCTTGGTGGTTGCACCAATTCTCTTATATTTAGGATACTTTCCGTTTCCTCCTCTGATATATACATGATAAGCAGTAGCTCCCTTTACAGGCTTCCAGTGAAGGATAAGCTGATTTGTCTGAGCATTGTACGGATGAGTATATCCTGTATCATACTTATATTCCCCAATCAAAACAGGTGCCGCAGGTACGGATGCCGCATCTGCAGTGATACCGTCAGAGAAACATATCACAGTGAGGATCATTGCCATAAAGATAGCTGCGATCCTGACCGGTAGGCTTGTGCTGATAGTTCTGTCATGAGCTGAATAATTCATGTTGATTCTGACTTTCCCGGCTTGTGCTTCCGGAAGTCATTCACACCCTTTCTTCTCGTAGATACTAACATGAGCATCTTTCATAATTTAATAGTTTATTCATAACCGTTTTGTAACCGTAAACGTTTGAAAATTACAAAATGATTACAAACCTTTCATAGGATACCATATTTAGGACATTTTGTCAAGTAATTTCACTAAATTTACTATCATTTGCAACAAACATACATATTGAAAAGCACTTTTTTGTAGTAAAGTTACAATAAAATTTTAATATTTAACTGAAAATAATACTATTCAAGCTTAGATCATCTTTTGAAAAACTAAGCATTTTACACTTAAAAGCTGCATATAATTAAGCAGATACACCAAAATCACAGTGTCAGAAACAAAGCAAAAACCAAAACAAATATGAACTAAATATGAAAGGAGGGCGTATCTTAAAATTGGATACGCAGCAAAATATGAGAACTTATCTCCCGGAGGGAAAGCTGTTCAATTCAGCTGATAATCAAAACCGCATAAAAGATGTGAGAGCGTTATGCGAATCAATGGAAAAAGGTCTTATACTTGAAGCCCGTGCTTCAATGTGTGATAATGCACATGACTTATATGTCGAGCTCCCCTGCGGCAAGGGCATTATCCCGAGAGAAGAGGGTGCTATAGGCATTAAAGAAGGTACCACAAAGGATATCGCTCTGCTCTCCCGTGTTAATAAGACCGTGTGCTTTAAGGTAACAAACATAAAGCTTGACAGCCCCGAGCCTGTTTTCACTCTGTCAAGAAAGCAAGCACAGGAAG
>ONLC01000109.1 GCA_900318545.1 uncultured Eubacteriales bacterium | reverse complement strand
AGCTCGATACTCCTTATAAATACTACGAACAATCCGTTCCTTTATTTCAGATTCTGACGAAAAGAGGGAAAATGATATATGGATAACAATAAAGGGAGCAAGGGCTCCCCTGTAAATGACCCTCGTGCTCTTATGGAGCAGTATCAGAGATCCCTCGCTGAGGTCGAGTATGATGACGGCAGGACTGAGAGGATCATAAGACAGATAAAAGAGAAAAACAGAAGACGCGGTCAGAGCATCTGGACAGAGGATCCTGTGCTGAAGCCTGAAAAAAGCGTCTGGATAGATGAAAACAGCGAAGAGCCCACAAAGCAGATGCCGAAGCAGAGCACACAGAGGGCAGCTTCATCTCAGCAGAGGTATAAGAGAAGACCTGAGCCTGAAAAGAGCATTTCTGCCGATGATCTGCTTATGTCGGTGCGTGTGGCCTCGGAGCACAATGCCGAGCAGGCTGCATCGAAGCAGCGTGAGGAGAAAAAGAATGCAAGGTCTGACAGAAAGCTCATAGACAAGTCAAAAACAAGCCTTACTATGGAGGTTTCGGAAAACGGCAGCTCCACTATAAGGAGCTCGGGCAAGCAGACTGTAAAGATCAATATGGGTGCTGCAAGGCCGCAGGCTGAGCCGAAGCCCGTATATGAAGAGCCGAAGCCTGCTGAAACAGCAGCTCAGGCGGCTGAACCTGTTAATGCTGTAAAGGAGGCTGCTCAGGCAGCAGATCAGAGCGATGCTAAGTCAGCAGAGCTGCAAAAGGAGCTTTTGCCCTTCCTGTCAGCTCCCGACAAGGAGCCTGTACGCCGTGAGGAGCCCAAGGCAGCAGCTAAGGAGTCCGTCAGTGAGGGCGGCAGCAAGGCACCGTTTGAGGCTGCAACTGTCGAGATAACCGAAAAGGACTACGAGAGCGACCTCGAAAAGTATGAGAGGCTCAGAGAAAAGACCCTCAAAAAGCAGAAGGAAAGAGAGAGACTTTCCAAAAACGGAAGAAATGACTTTGAATTCTCCTTTGTGAATGCGGCTGTGTGCCTGACGGTGATGTTCTGTATCGCTATAGCACTGGTGGTTATGAAGAGAGAAAGCGGCTTTATAAACTCCGAGAACAGAAACCTTGCGACCTTCCCTAAGTTTTCAATAAGCTCGTGGTTCAAGGGAGATTTCGCTAAGGGCGTTACCGAGTACTATACCGATACGATTCCTTACCGTGAGGAGATCAAGAAGGCAGCGGCTAAGCTCCGTGATTACACAGGTATCAAGAGCGATGTTACAGTCAAGGGTAAGCTCAAGACCGTCAAGAAGGAGAAGCTTGACGAGGAGAAGGTAGCTCAGACAACTACAGTTACAGCCTTCACAGGCAAGGTAACTACTACCACAACCCAAAAGGGTGAGACTACTACTACCACAACTACAAAGAAAACCGAGAAGGAAGAGGTAGTTGAGGTCCCTGACAATATGGACGATGTAAACTGGGAGGGCAACGTTATAGTTGTCGGCTCAGGAAAGAATGTAAGAGCGGTCGATGCTTACTACGGCTCGTTCGATATTGGTGAGCAGTACGCTGAGGTAATAAACAAGTGGAAGGCTGACCTCGGAGATACGGTCAACGTTTATAATATGACGATACCTACTGCATCGGCTTATTATCTGCCTGAGAAGTTCCAGGAGAACGTTTCTGACCAGAAGGATAATATTGTTAATATCGACGCTAACCTTAAGGGTGTTATCGGCGTTGAGATATATGATACGCTCGATGACCATAAAAAGGAGTATATCTATTCAAGAACCGACCACCACTGGCAGCCGCTCGGTGCTTACTACGCTATGAAGGTGTTCGCTGAGAAGGCAGGTATTGATTATCCCGAGCTTTCGACCTACGATGAGTGGAAGATAGAGAACTTTGTCGGCACAATGTATGCGTACTCGGATTATGATCCTCAGATCGCTGCAAATCCTGATACGTTCATCTACTATAAGCCTGACAATGAGTATAAGGTGACATATTATGACACCGCTTTCCAGAATCCGAATACTAATGACGGCCTGTTCTTCGATTATGCAGAGGGCGTAAACTGCTACTCCGCTATACTGAATGTGGACAGCGAGATCGCTGAGATCGAAACTGACTGCGATAACGGAAGAACTCTCGTTATCTTCAAGGACAGCTTCGGAAATGCAACGGTTCCGTTCCTGACACATGGATTCTCGAAGATCTATGTCTGCGATTTCAGATATTTCGATATCAATGCTATCGATTTCTGTAAGCAGGTAGGCTGTACTGACCTTCTGTTTGCGATCTCGATAACTTCGGCTTCGACCGACTTTAAGATCGATCAGCTCAATAATATCAGAATACAGTAACTGAACCGCAGTCCCTGCCTTCCTGACAGGGACTGCTGAGTATATACCGAAAATATATCCTTGGGAGATGTCAGTATGAAAGAACTGCAATGGCCGATAGACTGCGGCCTTATAATGAAAAAGAAAAAATCGCTGAAGCGTCAGCTTCTGGCGGACGGAACAAGCAGGATAAAGAAAAAGATCGCAGTGCTGGGCGGCTCTACCACTGACGATGTGGTAACTATACTGGAGCTCTTTCTGCTAGACCGTGGTATAGAGCCCGAGTTCTGGCAGTCGGAATATGCCTGCTACTGGCAGGACGGCGTTTTCGGCAACCCCGAGCTTGAGGAATTCAAGCCCGATGTAATCTATATTCACACAAGCCTCAGAAACTTAGAAAACCGCCCGACCCCGACTATGACCTATGAGCAGGTGCAGACTAACTACGAGGCTGAGCTTAACCGCTGGGAACAGCTCTGGAACGCACTGGAGCAGAGGTTCGGCTGTCCTGTGATACAGAACAACTTTGAACAGCCCGATTTCCGCCTTATGGGAAGCTACGAGGCAAGCGACCGCAGGGGTCTTATCAACTTCCTGACGAGAATGAACCTTGCTTTCTATGATGCTTCCGAAAAGAGACAGAACCTTTATATAAACGATATAAACTGGCTGGCATCGGCGATCGGACTTGAGAAATTCAGCGACCCTCAGTTCTGGTACCTTTACAAGTACTTTATGAGCGTGCCCGTTATCCCCGAGTTCAGCCTGCAGCTTGCAGCAGTGATAGGCTCACTGTTCGGCAGAAACAAAAAGGCACTTGCACTCGACCTTGACAACACGCTCTGGGGCGGGGTTGTAGGTGATGACGGCGCAGACAAGCTCACTATCGGTCAGGAAAACGCCGAGGCTATGGCTTATTATGAGTTCCAGCAGTATATAAAATCTCACAAGGATATAGGTGTTATACTGACGGTGGCCTCTAAAAATGACGAGGAGAACGCTATAGCAGGCCTTGAACACCCCGAGGGCGCACTCAGGCCTGATGATTTTATCAGCATAAAGGCAAACTGGGATCCCAAGGACAGAAACATCTGTCAGTCGGCTGCCGACATCGGAATACTGCCCGACTCCTTTGTTTTTGTTGATGACAATCCTGCCGAGAGGGCTCTTGTGGGGGCACAGATAGCAGGCATCAGCGTTCCCGAAATGAATGAGGTATCGCAGTATATCAGAACGCTCGACCGAAACCGTTATTTTGAAGTTACCTCGCTTTCGGCTGACGACCTCAAACGAAACGAGATGTACAAGGCAAATGCCGAGAGACAGAAGCTTCAGTCTGTCTTTGAAAGCTATGATGATTACCTTCTCAGCTTAGAGATGAAGGCAAGGATCACCGATTTCGAGCCTGCCTACATTGACCGTGTGGCACAGCTGACGAACAAGAGCAACCAGTTCAATGTGACTACAAGGAGATATTCCTCGGCACAGATAGCCGAGATAACGGAGTCTGACAAATACATTCGTCTTTGCGGAAAGCTGACGGACAAGTTCGGCGAAAACGGAGTAGTTTCCGTAGTATTCGGAGAGATCAGGGGTAAGGAGCTGCACATTGACGTTTGGCTGATGTCATGCAGAGTGTTAAAGCGAAGCATGGAACAGGCAATGCTTGATGAGCTTGTAAGGCGATGCCGTGAAGAGGGGATAGAGAAGATCATCGGGTATTATTATCCTACGGCAAAGAACAAGATGGTAGCGGAGCTGTTTGACACCTTTGGTTTCACAAAGACTAAGGAGACTGATGACGGAAGCAAGGAATACGAGCTTCTGACCGAGGGCTATGAAAACCAGAACCATGTTATAGCAGTAAATCTATAAAAGAATGCCAAGGGATTAGAAAAAGAGCTCGCCAAGCCTGCGATAGAGGCTTGCGGGTTTTTAGGGCAGAGCCCTAAACAGAGCACGAGACAGAGTCTCGTTCGCAACGAAGTTGCGACAAAGGGCGTGCAGCAAAAAAGCGGACGTAAAGCAAAAAGAGGAGCACGTACAGACAAGGGAGCGAGAGCAAACCTGCACGCCCCTGACGAAACAGAGAGCGTAAGCGAACGCTTTTCGTCAATCGGAAGTGTGGAGCACTTCCGACGACCACTCGGCCGATAAAAACATATACTCGGCAGTTTAGCATAGCGGAACGTACCAAAGTTTAGCAGTAAACTATTACTATAGTCGGTCGCCCTGCCTAGGGGGCTTTCCGGTCGCCCCCTAGAACCCCTTCGGGTGACCACTCAGCCAATATCAAACGAAAACATTTTGGGAGGTTAAACAATTGAAAAAGTACAAGCCTGCCAAAACGCCTGTGTTTATCACGATGATACTTGTGTCGGTGATCTTTTATGTGCTGTATAAGGTCGTGAGATATGCAAAGGAGTATATTCCCTGTCCGATAGAGTATATACAGATACCTGTGGCGATAGTCGGGGGGATAGTGGTGCTCCTGCTTTTGCCCGTGTACTACTTCAATACGTTCTATACAGTCACGAATAAGGCTGTGACCTCAAATACGGGAGTGCTCCTGACAGTAAAGCAGATGATGCCTTTGTCATCGGTGAAATCGGTAACGGCTATCTATGTGCCGTTCGGAAATGTGCTGGGCTACAATATAGTTATCCTGAACGCTCAGGGGACAAACCTTATGATACCGTTCATTCCCCGTAATGATGCAAAGGAGATAACCGATATCATCAACAATGAGATAAGAAAGCGTGCTTCCCGGCACGGAGAGGAGGAGCCGTGATAAATGCAGTAAAAGGCTTCTTCCGACGCAGACAGCACCCTTTGAGAATACTCAATTATACCACAAAGTACCTATGGCTGCTGCTGATACCTCTCGGAAAATACCTTATAGCCTCGCAGTTTGATTTTCAAAGCTGGTTTCGCTCGCACTGGACTGAGATCCTCACAGTGAGCCTTATTCTCGGCTATGCGATACTTCGCTGGGTGTTCGTTTACTTTGAGTACGATAAGACCTCGATAACCGTTCATACGGGCTTTTTCGGAATGAAGGTCACTAAGGTGAATTTCTCTGAGATATCTACTTTTTCACTCAATCAGGGTTATTTTGACAGGCTGATACACTCCTGTACCATCTATATCGACACGGGTGCTCAGAGCAAAAGACGATCTGACATTTCTTTTAATCTGACCCGAAAACAGGCGTTTGAGCTCTACCACAGCATAGCTTCTGAAACGCAGAGCACACCTAAGTTTGTATATAAGTCACGCAAGAGCGATCTGCTGGCGTTTTCGTTTCTGTTCTCCTCAACGCTGTCGGGAATGCTCGTTATCGTCGGCATAGTTTTTCAGGCATACCGTATCTTCGGAAGAGAGGCCGAGATAAGACTCCTGCGTGAAGTGAACAGCAGGATAGAGGCATCCCTTGTTTTTGAGATGATACCCTCTTATATCCTTGCAGGTGCAGTGCTTATTTTCGGAATGTGGCTGATATCCTTTGTCGCAAACCTTATGAGGCACTGGAACTTTTCCTGCACCCGTGCCTCGGGACTGTTTGTTATCCGAAGCGGAAAAGGTGCAAGACGCCGTCATGTACTAAAACGCAGACGCATAAACTATATCGACTACAGACAGTCGCTGCTGATGAAGATATTCAAGGTAACTACTGTAGAGGCAGGCTGTGCAGGCTACGGAAAAAGACACCGTGAGATATCTGCCATAATCCCGATAACCACGAGCAGCCGTTCTGACGAATCGATGAAGGAGCTTCTGCCTGACCTTCCGCCTGTAAGGGGTACGGTAGCACCAAGGAAGATTACTGTTCCGGGCTTTATGATATTGCCGCTGCTCGCAGCCGTGATCCCTGCAATAGCCGTAAAGATCGCCTACCCGTATTTCCCGAGCTACCACAACGAGATGACCATGACAGCGGTTTTTCTTGTTATCCCTATGTTCTGGCTGATGATAGTAAAGGGTGCGGCAGCTCTCAGCACAAGCATCGGATTTGAGAACGGCTACTGCACAATGAGCTTTTGCAGGTGGTATAAGTTTCATAAAGTGGTGGCTCCCGTGAATAAGATCGCAAAGATCGAGCTTACACGGCACATCATGAACAGACTTGGCGGCACCTGCACGGTGAACGTCTACACAAATAATGACAAGGCTGACAAGCACAGCGTAAAAGGACTGCCTTATAAGGAAACGGTAATGCTCCTTAAAGAGAACGGGTGCTTGTTCTATGAGCCTAGCGGAGATGATCTCTAAATGAATTTCTTAACCCTTGTACTTCTGGGTGCAGGACTTGCTATGGACGCATTTGCGGTCTCGGTCTGTAAGGGACTGAAAATGCGGAGGATAAACTACCGTCACGCCCTTGTGATAGCCCTGTTTTTCGGAGGATTTCAGGCACTTATGCCATTTTTTGGCTGGCTTCTCGGACGACAGTTTGCAAATAAGATCGAGGCTATCGACCACTGGATAGCATTTGTGCTTCTTGTTTTTATCGGAGTGAAAATGATAGTCGAGGCTGTTAAGGAGAGAAACGAGGAGATCTCTGCCGAGGAGGAGGAAAAGCTCGTCATAAGGGAGCTTTTCATGCTGGCGGTTGCAACAAGCATAGATGCCTTGGCTGTCGGGGTGACGTTCTCATTTTTCAAGGTGAATATCCCTCTTGCTATCAGCACTATCGGCATAGTGACGTTTATAATCTCGTTTTGCGGAGTTGGAATCGGAAACCGCTTCGGTGCGGCATACAAGTACAAGGCCGAGATAGTCGGCGGTGCGGTGCTGGTGCTGCTGGGAGCGTATATACTTCTGAA
>ONLC01000108.1 GCA_900318545.1 uncultured Eubacteriales bacterium | reverse complement strand
TTCTGACTTTGGAACGGTGGAGGATGCCTTGTCAGTCACAAATGCCGATCTGCCTGAATATCTGAAATACCTTATGGATAACTGCCCCATAGAGATCTGTCTGAGCGGTGATGAGAGCATCTATCGCTGTGCAGATGTCATAAGGAAAAGGTTTGAGCCGCTCACCAAAAGAGAGGGCATACAAATGCCTGTATACAGAAGCTTCTCTCCGCTAAAGCCCGAGACAGCTTACGCTTCTGAAAATGCGGATATAAAGCAAAGCAAAATGGTAATGGTGTTCAAGTCTGACTTTGAAGACCTTTACACCGCAAAGCTCTTTAATGTTATCTACGGAGCATCGCCCACGTCTATGCTTTTTGAGAATGTGCGTGAGAATCTCTCTCTGTGCTATTATTGTCCGTCTGCTTACGGAGACTGCAAGAATACGCTCTTTGTTGACAGCGGAGTCGAAACCGAGAATATAGATGCAGCAAGAGAAGAGATACTCAGGCAGCTCGGTGAGGCTGCAAAGGGTAATTTCTCCGATGAGGAGATAGACAACGCAAAAAGAGCCCTCTGTGACGGCTTCAGCAGTAATTACGACAGCCCCTACAGTATGCAGGACTGGTATATAGCACAGGTAACAAGAGGTACAGCCTATTCGCCTGATGAGGTCTGCAAAATGATAAATTCCATAACCCGTGAACAGCTTATGGAGTGTGCAGCCTCATTCAAGCTTGACACAGTTTATGTTCTCAGAGCAGTCAGTGAGGTGAATACGCAGTAATGAACAAAGAGATAATAAGAGACGAACAGCTAGGTGAGCAGTATTCTGTTATTCACCACAAGTCGGGACTTGATATACTGGTCTGGGAAATGGAGGGCTACCGCACTACCTCGGCTATGTTTGCAACCAAGTACGGCTCCTTCAATAATATTTTCAAAACCGCAGGTCAGAAGGAATATACAACAGTTCCTATGGGTATAGCTCACTTTCTGGAGCATAAGCTTTTTGAAAACGAGGACTGCACTGCCTTTGCGCTCTTCGCTCGGACGGGGGCTTCGGCAAATGCTTATACTACCTTTGACCATACAGCCTACTATTTTAACTGCTCACAGAACTGGGAGCAGTCGCTGGAGATACTTTTGGATTTTGTTCAGAAGCCCTACTTTACTCAGGAAACAATTGATAAGGAGCTCGGAATAATCGGGCAGGAGATCAGAATGGGACTTGATTCTCCCGACAGAAAGTGCTTTTATGACCTTCTCAAAGCCCTCTACAGCGAGCACCCTATAAAAATAGATATTGTCGGTACAGAGGAGTCGATAGCTCAGATAACGCCTGAGCTGCTCTATGAGTGCTACAATAACTTTTACGACCTTCACAATATGTTCCTTGCGGTTGCAGGAAATGTTGATGAGGATAAGGTCATTGAGATAGCTGACAGGCTTCTTCGTGACTGCGAGGACAAGCAGGTTGAGACCTTTATTCCAAATGAGCCCCGTGAGGTCTGCATGGAAAGGATAGAGTCTGAGTTTGAGGTAGGCCTTCCGATTTTCAATATAGGCTTCAAGGCTCTGCCGCTTTCGGGCGAGGAAAGGCTCAAAGCAGGAGTGACCTCAGCGGTAATGCTCGAGCTTCTCTCAGGCACTATGTCGCCGCTTTACAAGGAGCTTCTTGATCTTGAGCTTATAAACTCCACTTTCTGCTACGACCTTATGCTGAAGGACGGGATATTCTTCCTCTCCTTTGTAGGGGAGTCCGAGGAGCCCGACAGGGTGCGTGAGTATATAGTCCGTGAGATCGAGCGTGTAAAGGAAGAGGGCTTTGAGCAGAAACGCTTTGATATAGTCAGAAAGTCCATCTACGGACAGCTTATCAGAGAGTTTACCAATCCCGAAAGAGTGTGTGCTGACTTTTTAGCCTCGAGTGCTCTTGACGGAGTGGATTCATTTGCACAGATGAGAGCTTTCAGGGCTCTCACCGCCGAGGACTGCCGAAAGGCACTTGCTGACTACCTCGACCCGAGATACAGTGCAATATCAATAGTCAGACCCAAGACCAGAAAGGAATGATAAAATGAGTACGCTTATGCAGGTGCTCGCCGATCAGAAAGCTAATGAGGCTCTTCTTGAAAAACTGAGGGCGAACCCTAACAAGGTCTATTTCCCGAATTTCGGGAGCGGTGACAATATCCTGAAAAACGGTATCAACATCAACAGAGTCTTTTTCAAGATTCCCGGAACAAACATTGAGATCTACTGGTACGGCTTTCTTATCGCAGTAGGAATACTGCTTGCGATGATCTACGGCTACAAAAAAATGAAGCCCGCAGGCATCGACCCCGACAGAGCGACCGATGCAGTTATCGGAGGTCTTGTAGGAGCTATTTTCGGAGCAAGGCTGTACTATATTGTATTCAATGCCGATATGAAGTTCAGTCAGTTTTTCAATATCCGTGACGGCGGACTTGCAATTTACGGCGGTATCATCGGAGCGATACTTGTGGGCGGAATTATCGTCAAGATACGAAAGCTGAAGCTTACCGCTATGCTCGATATCGTTGCACCCTGCTTCCTGATAGGGCAGTGCATAGGACGCTGGGGCAACTTCTTTAATCAGGAGGCTTTCGGCTCGAATACAAAGCTTCCCTGGGGTATGCAGAGCCTTTCTACCATGACCTTCATTTCCGACCATTTTGATGATCTCGGCGGACAGGTATCATCATATAAGCCTGTACACCCATGCTTCCTTTATGAGTCGCTCTGGTGTCTGATAGGCTTTATACTTCTGCACCTTTATTTCAAGCACAGAAAGTTCGACGGAGAGGTCTTCCTTATGTATGCAGGCTGGTACGGCCTCGGACGTTTCTTCATCGAGGGTCTCAGAACCGACTCCCTCTATCTCGGCAACATAAGAGTATCGCAGCTTCTTGCAGGAGCCTGCGTGCTTATCTCGGTTATACTTATCTTTGTGTTCAGAGGAATTGTGAAGAGAAATTCCGATTACAAATTCTTCTATCAGACCGAGCTTTCCAAGGCACAGCTCGAGCTGTACAGTGCCTATGAAGATAACAAGGCTGAGAAAAAGGCTCTGAAAGCAAAGATCAAGAAAGCCAAGGACGATGGCGAGAGCTTTGTTGAACTGCAAAGAGAGTATGATGAGAAATTCGGCAAGAAAGCTGAAAAGAAGAGAATTGAGGAAGCTCTCAAAAAGGATAGGGAAAAGGCAGAAACAGGTGCCGATGAGGAGTATAATTCCATACTTGATGACGAAGCACAGGAGCCTGAGACCGAAGAAAAGCAGAGCTCTGAGGAAGATTGATCCATCGGCTCTGAGAATATACTTTTGAACAGTCTGCCGATAAGAGACTTTGAAGCAGCAGATAATCCTGCCGAATGGCAGAAATAATAATATCAGTAAAAAAGCTGACTGCATTCGCATACAGGGGGACACTCTGTATGCGAATGTCATAAAATGGCGTGTTTACGCATATCAACCATTGGTTGAGTACGGTCCTCCGAGGGGGAAATCCCCTCATTCAACCAACGGTTCATTGTAAAAACTCCATGCCTATGCTACTATGAAACCACAGAAGGGAGGCCTTGGTATGAATCAGACAGCAATAGGAATATTCATATCTCAGTGCCGAAAGGAAAAACACCTGACACAGGCTCAGCTTGCAGAACGCTTAGGCGTAAGCGACAGGGCAGTGTCAAAGTGGGAGACAGGTAAGTCAATGCCAGATGCCTCGATCATGCTTGACCTTTGTGAGCAGATAGGCATAACGGTCAATGACCTGTTCAATGCAAGGAGGATCAATATGGAAAACTACAAAGAGATAGCAGAGAAAACATTACTTGAGATGCGCGAGCGCGAGGAGCAGTCTGCAAGGAAGATGCTCTCCCTTGAATGGGTCATCGCCTTTATCGCAACTTTTGCGATGCTTGGGTTCATCATGCTTGCGGCTTTTGTCGATATGCCGAACTGGCTTAGGGGCGTTATAATCTGCGCGGGCATACTCATCTTCGCCGTGGGAATGTTTTTCGCCCTGAAGATCGAGGCCGAAGCCGGCTTCTACGAGTGCCCGAACTGCAAGGAGCGGTATGTTCCCGAGTATAAGAAGGTATTTTTTGCACAGCATATCAACCGCACAAGGAAAATGACCTGCCCTCACTGCGGAAAGAAGGGTTGGCATAAAAAGGTGCTCACAAAAGAGAAATAAGATAATTATCGCCGTGTGCATTACATACGGCGATTTTTTGTGCTGTATTGACAATTATGTGGTTTTGTAGTAATATTAAAAGCAGGGAAGTGATTTGTCCCTACGAATCAAAAGGAGAGCAAAATGAAAAGAAAAATATTGTTTCTGCTGGCAGTATCAATGCTTCTGAGCGCCTGCGGAAAGGTAACAGACGATGACAAGAGCTCCAAAAAGAGTGCAGGCGGCTTCCTTGCAGGACTTTATGATAGCTCTGAGGAATCGTCAGAGCCTGCAAAAAGCGGTGAGAAGGTGTCGGCATCAGACGAGGTCGGCTATAACGGTGATGATACCGTTACAAAGGTCGAGCTTATCCCTGATGAGAGCATAGATATTTCCGATAAGGTACAGTTTGAGGATATGTATGAGCGTCATGTTCTTCATACAGGCGTGGTCGGCAGGGTAGGAGCGCCAGTTGAGCTTGACTTCGATAAAAATGAGGTCAGGGGCGGAACACTTGTGTTCACCTACGACCCCGAAAAGCTGAGCGGTGTAAGACCCGATGCTCTGATGTTTCTCTGGTATGATGAAGCAAATGATAACTATGTTGAGAAAGAGGTCGAAAGCCTCGATACTGATGCACATACAGTCTCGCTCCATATTACAGAGCCGGGTACATATCTGCTTGTGAATATGTATACATGGCTGAATGTCTGGGGTGCAGACCTTGATGATGACGGTATGGAAAAGGACTATGACCCCTCAAAGCTTCCGCTGGATACAAAGCTATGGGAGCAGAACGGCTATATGGGCAGTCTTATGGAGATAGCTGATAAGGATTATCTTGAAGAGAACAGGCAGAACGAAAGCAATTATTTTGAGGTCTCAGATGCAGAGGAGCTTGCGGCTGCGATCTGTCTTATAAACTGCGGCAGACCCGAGGCTTGTATCTCGATAGCAGCGGATATTGACCTTGCAGGACTTGACTGGGCACCTATAGGCTGGGATTCAATGGCGAGCGACAACCGCTATTCGGGAGTGATAGAGGGCAACGGCCATACTATCAGTAATATGACCATTAATAGTGACGGTGACGCAGGCTTTATCTCAACTGCAAGCGGAGCAAAGATAAATGACCTGCACTTTGTGAATGCTCAGGTGAGCGGTAACAGAAGCGGTGTGATAATCGGTTATATCGGCGGTCTTCGCTGTACGCTGAAAAACTGCTCGGCAAGCGGTTCTGTGAACGGCACTATAGCAGGTGCGATAATTGGCGACGGTTCTAATTTTGACATTCCCGACTGCAGTGCCGATGTGACTGTAAACGGTGAAAAATCCGGGTATATGTACGGCCGTCAGGAGCAGGTTGAGCAAAACCTTGCTTCGCACCCTGCGGCCGAGAAGATATGGCTCGATGAAAACAACAAGCTTCACAGAGAGGCAGGTCTTGAAAAGAAGTATCATAATCTGGGCTGGGTAATAAAATGTGACGGTGTTGAGCAGCTTTCCAGAAATGCTGAAAATGAAACCGAGCTTGATCTCTACGCTTTCATTTACGAGCAAGGCCACTATGAGGTCTATCTTGAAGCGTTTGACGGAGGCTATATACCTATAAGTAATGTAATTGAATTTGATATACCATAATAAAATAACAGGAGGAATTAAGATCATGGGAAACATAATTGACGGAAAGGCAGTTTCGGCTCAGGTAAAGGAGAATATCAGGGTCGAGGTTGAAAAGCTGAAAGAGCAGGGCATAAAGATCGGCCTTGCGGTTGTTATTGTGGGGGACGACCCTGCATCACAGGTGTATGTACGCAACAAGGAGAAGGCCTGCGAGGCTGTCGGCTTTGAGTCCTTCAAGTATGCACTGCCTGCCGAGACCACCGAGGACGAGCTCCTTGCCCTTGTGGATAAGCTCAACAATGACGATAATGTTGACGGTATCCTTGTGCAGCTCCCTCTGCCGAAGCACCTTGACGATAAGATCATCATCAACAATATCCGCCCCGATAAGGACGTAGACGCTTTCCACCCCGTAAATGTGGGCAAGATCATGATAGGCGACTACAGCTTTCTGCCGTGTACGCCTGCAGGCGTAATGGAGCTTATCCGTTCGACAGGCACAGACATTGCAGGCAAGGAGTGCGTAGTAGTCGGCAGAAGCAATATCGTGGGCAAGCCGCAGGCAATGCTTCTGCTCCACGCTAACGGCACTGTTACAGTGTGCCATTCAAAGACCAAGAACCTTAAAGAGGTCACATCAAGGGCTGATATACTGGTCGCAGCAGTCGGCAGAGCTAAAATGCTCACAGCTGACTATATAAAGGAGGGTGCCGTAGTTATCGACGTTGGTATGAACAGAGATGAAAACGGCAAGCTCTGCGGTGACGTTGACTTTGAGGACTGCAAGGACAAGGCAGGCTATATCACCCCTGTACCGGGCGGAGTTGGCCCTATGACTATCGCAATGCTTATGCAGAACACCCTCACCGCAGGCAAGGAGCACAAGTGCAAGGCTTGACAAATTGCGGATAGTAGTGTATAATAAATGTAACCACAAAGGGAATTGAGTGTTTTCACAGAGACACGCAAACGAAAAAGCTAGGAGCGGCTACTCCTAGCTTTTCCTTTTTGGGATATTGTCAAATTTTAGTTCAAAATTATACCTATTTCGCTGACAAAAATTAGTTAAAAAACCTTACATTTTGCCTAAAACGATTAAGCTCGGCAATTTTGTTTCGAACGGATAATTAAGTTAAAAGTAATTACATTTCGGTTCGTCAAAACGCTGAAAAAGGTGATATTCTATTTGTTACTTTCCATAAACTTATTTATAAAGCTTGAAAAATCCGTAATTTTGCTTGACAAATCGACCCTTATGCGGTATACGTAAGGACGGCCTCCACAATATAGAGCATTCGGCGGCTCTTGGGGGACGGAAAAAATGAGACTTATTATGAAAGGAAAATGACTTATGACAAAGAAAAACACATCTTCTAAGAAGAAATTATTGCCGGCAGCGGGTATGCTCGCACTTTCAGCTGCAATGCTTTCGTCGGCTACATTCGCATGGTTCACAATGTCCCGTGAGGTTGAGGTTAAGAATATCTCAATGACAGCAACTGTTCCTGAGGATATTCAGATTTCACTGGGTGCTCTTGGTTCAGAAACAACCACGAGAGCTACTTCGTCTAATGATAATATTTCACTTGCTAATAGCACTGGCGTTTTGTATGCATCTGCTGCTCACGGTGCTGATAATGGTCAAGCAACAGCACCTTCCTACGATTGGGAGTGGTCAAATACTGCTGATATTAGTGCTTATTATGAGTTTGGAAAACTGATTCCTGCTTCTTCTACTAATGGTGAAGCAATTTACTTTACAGCAGATGCTGATGGCGTAGGAAAAACAATTAAGAAAAATTCTGTCTTCTATCAAGCTGACAGTGGTACAGTAAATTCCGCAGCTGGTGCTCTTGAATCTACAGTTCTTGGCTCT
>ONLC01000167.1 GCA_900318545.1 uncultured Eubacteriales bacterium | reverse complement strand
GTGCTTACAGCAATGGTTCCGTCGTTCATTTCATAGCAGACTCTTGCACGGTTGCCAAGCTCGCTGTTATCTGCATTAAATGTGTAGATATTGCCGCTGCTGTCCATACATACAAGACCAACGCTGTAGCTGCATATCCAGATGTTATTATCTGAATCAGTAATAATACATCTTATACGTCCTCCGTCAAACAGCTTCGTCAGTTCATTTTCATAAGGGGTTCTGTTATACATGTCAACTATCTTCAGACCGTCATCAGTTCCGATATACAGCGAGTCATTATACAATGCCGTAGTGTTTGCCACGCTTGCACTAAGTCCCATATCAGCGAACACATCAGTAAAGGTCGAGCGTGATAATCTCAGCAGCCCGAGTCTTGATGATGCAAACCACAGGTTGCCCTGATAGTCCATAGTCATTTTTTCGATCGAGTGGTTAAATTCTCCTGATTCCTGTCTCTGAAACCTATTGTCATTATCAATATAACCGATACCATCGTCAGAGCATATCCATGTCTGACCGTTTACCTCTGGATAAATACAGTTTATCTTTGAAAGCTTGGGGCAGTCAGTAGTTCTGAAGGCAGTCAGTGCGTGCTTGAATATCCTGTATTCGACTATCTTTGCATCGACTGTTCCCACATATAGCGTGCCCTTTGAGTCGAATGAGCAGCTGCTGAAATCAGCACCTTCGGTTTGTGGGTCAAGTGATGCTATTATCTTGTCATTCTCAAGAATATAGATGTAGCCCTCTGCGTTTATAGCAGATACTCGCCCATGCTCATCGGCGGAGAGTCTGCTTACATATCCGACCTCGGGTATAACCGCTTTCTGAGTTATACCCATTTTAAGCTCCATGGTAACTATGCCGTCAGATGTACCAACATAGTATTCACCGTCTGAGCTCTGAACGATAGACCTGATAGAGTCTGAGGGCAGTCCGTCCTCGGTAGTCAGTACGTTAGTAACCTCATCGTTGATTACAATTACAAGTCCGTTATCATTTGTTCCTATCCACAGTCTGCCTTCCTCATCAACATAAAGGCAGTTTACGTTTCTTACGTCATCCAAGTCATTTCTGAGTACAAACTCGGTTCCGTTATATCTGTACAGACCAGCATAAGTTCCTATCCACAGAATACCGTCATTAGTCTGAGCTATATCGTTAGCATGGCCGCAGGTAAGGCCGTTTTCGCTGTTATAAATTGTCTGGATATAGGATATCGGGATATTCTTATCAGTATTTACACTATTAACAGGCTCTGCCGAGACTGACAGTGGAGTTATACCAATACTGAACAGCATGATAACAGCCAAAGCTGCCGCTGAGGTGCTTTTCAAAAGCTCCGAGCTTTTTTTCTTTCTGTTTCTTCTTACGAGCTTAATAGTTGTAAACATCAGCATTACAGTAAGCAGCTTATCGGGGAATTCAAGGTAAAACTCACCGATAATAAATGCAGGTATCTTTCCTAGGCCTGCTTCTGTCAGATAATCTCTTACACCGTCGCCCCAGATGTTTCCGGTGCTGGCATTGTTCATGATAATATTTAATACAGAGGATATTATCGTTGAGCCGACAGCTATAGCACCCGCAATAGTCATGGTGTGAAAGATAGTATTAAAATACTTTTTTCTTGCCATATAGCCTACACCGATACCGATAAAACAGCTCACCAAAGCATAAGCAAGCACTTTGGGCATCCAGAACGATATAATAATATTGCTTGTAATACCTACTACAGCACCTGCAAAGGGTCCCATAGAATAAGCTGTAAAAAACGTTCCGTAAGTATCGAACCAGCCCGGCAGATCAAAGAATGATGAAAGCTGTCTGCCGGCAATATTAATAATAATGCATAAAAACATAACCGCAATATTTCTGATATACGGAAAAATTTGATTATTATTTGTATTTTCTATTTTAGCACTCATAATAAACTCCGCCTTAGCTGGAATAATGATCATAGGGGTACAAAAACCTATAATAATTATACCATTATAAAGAAATATTGTCAATATAAAAAATATCACATTATCAATAAGTAAGAATAATTCTAAAAACAGAAAAAACTGTGCAATACTCAGCTTCATTTGCGAAGCGGTATTGCACTGTTTGGTTATTCATGGTCGTTTTTGCAGGAGTAGTAAATTTCTTCAAGCTGTTCATTGGCAGCAGTTCTTATAATTATTGCTTTGAGCAGCTTATCCATTTGCGAGCCTTCGGTGTAGTCAGCAGGTGCAAAGTACTTGATGCGGCGTTCCTTTATCATTCTGTGTACCTTGGTCTTGTCGCAGGTCTTGCTGTTGTATACACCTATGGAGTGTCCTCCGTTGCTGTTTACAAGTTTCATACAGGGAATATCCGTATCGCTGTCTCCGATATATACCATATTCCGAAACGGTATGCGTATGTCCTCGGGCTCAAAGTATTCATTTACGCCCGGGTCGTTCACGTCGAGAACTCCCTTTGATATCCTAAAAAGAAACTGGGTCTTATTGGTATAGTTGACTACCTGAGCAGGCCATACAGCAACGCCTCGCTCATTGTAGAAAAACGAGCTTGCGTATATCCTCTCGAACGCACCTGCACGGGCAGGAGCTGTGCCTTCAATCATTTCTTTCAGTCCTGATGAAATAATGTAATGCTCAACAATAACACCGTTCTCCTCGCCAAATCTGCGTATCCTTTCAAACCATTCATCGACCCCCGGGAAAAGTGAGACCTTAGAACCGTAATCCTCAAGCTTATTCTTGCTGAATATCTCTCTGCCTTCGGCCTCCTGCTTCATCTTAAACATATAAGCAAGGTTTGAATCCATATCCGCCTGCTCCGAAAGCTTATTGCAGTCATTCCAGAATGATGCAACATCACCGTCATATACCTTCTGAATATAACCCTGTGCCTGCATATCGTCAGGAGAGAGAGTCTTGTCAAAATCATAGCAGACCGCAAGAACGGGTCTGTCCTCTTTTGTTTTTCTGTTATACATATCTGTCACCTCGTTTTTATAATTATACAGGGAAATTCTCTGATTGTCAATCCTATAAAAACTAATGAAACATAGTAATAATCAAACGCAAAAGGACGACCCGTCACGAGTCGTCCTTTAATCTGGCGATTATGCCAAGCCTTCCTTTGACCACAACCGCTTCAAACGAATGTGTTCGGCCTGACGTATTCTGGTGCAGATGGTGGGACTTGAACCCACACGTCCTTGCGAACACTAGCACCTGAAGCTAGCGCGTCTGCCAATTCCGCCACACCTGCAAATTTAACAGAATTTATTATAGCACAGTTTTTTTACTTTGTCAAGACTTCAATAAAATATTTTTTTCAATATTAACTTGACTTTCTGTATTTAAGTGTGGTATAATCGCTGTATAAACAAATGTCGGATTTACAAATGTAAAAAAAGTGTAAACACTCTTTACAAGTCGGATAATATGGTGTATAATAATAAGGCTGTGTATTAACGGCAAATCCCTGCGACAGAATATGGGCTGCGCTCCTTAGTGAGAATGTTACCTGCCATATTCTTTTTCAGAGGATAATATTTTAGAAAAAGAGGTAATGAAAATGCTCAGAAAAGACGAGAAGACGGCTATTATTGAGGCCAACAGAACTCACGAGACCGACACAGGTTCGCCCGAGGTTCAGATCGCTATCCTTACAAAGAGAATCAGCGACCTTACCGAACACCTCAAGACACACAAGAAGGATAACCACTCCAGAAGCGGTCTGTTTAAGATGATCGGTAAGAGAAGAAACCTTCTTAAGTATCTCAAGAATAATGATATCGAGAGATACAGAGCTACTATCGAAAGACTCGGAATTCGTAAGTAATTCAGATGTAACACCAAGGCAGGGCAGAATGATTGTCTCTGCCTTTTGGTGTTTATTTAAGGTATTGTAAAAAAGCTTGCGGGGGCATCATTTAGCAACAAACAGAGCCCTCAGATAATGAGGATTGTGTTTATTGCTAATGTTATCACCGCAGCTGAAAAATATATTAAACGGAGGATAACAGTATGTTTGAGAATTTCAGAACTTTTGAAACTACTTATGCAGGCAGACCTGTCATAATTGAAACGGGAAAGACTTGCGGCCTTGCTAACGGTTCTTGCTGGGTTAGATACGGTGAGACTGTAGTTATGGCAAACGTAACAGCTTCTGCAAAGCCAAGAGAGGGTGTAGACTTTTTCCCTCTTTCCGTAGACTTTGAGGAGAAAATGTATGCAGTTGGCAGGATCCCCGGCTCTTTCACAAAGAGGGAAGGTAAAGCTTCCGATAAGGCTATACTTGCTTCGAGATGCGTAGACAGACCTATCAGACCGCTTTTCCCTAAGGATATGAGAAATGATGTATCTGTTGTAATGACAGTTCTTTCAGTTGACCCCGATAACTCGCCTGAAATTGCAGGTATGATCGGTGCAGCAGTTGCTATCTCTATCTCTGACATTCCTTGGAACGGCCCTGTGGCTTCTATCAATGTTGGTTATGTTGACGGTGAGCTTGTGCTCAATCCTACTCTTGAGCAGAGACAGAACAACAGACTTAACCTTACAGTTGCAGGCTCTGAGGATAAGGTTGTAATGATCGAGGCGGGTGCTGATGAGATCCCTGATGACCTTATGCTTGAGGCTATCAAGTTTGGTCACGCAGAGATAAAGAAAATGGTAGCATTTATTAAGGATATTCAGGCTCAGATCGGTAAGCCTAAGTTTGAATTTGAGTCTATGGAGCTTGATCATGACCTCATGGACAAGATCGCAGCTCAGTTCGGCGACCAGCTTAAGTATGCACTTGATACAGATGATAAGACCGTAAGAGATGCAAGACTTGTTCCTATTCAGGATGCAATTCTTGAAGCGTTTTCTGAGGAGTATGAGAACCTTCCCGAGATCATTGGAGAGGTTATGTATAAGGCTCAGAAGACAATAGTAAGAGACTGGCTCTATGAAGGCAAGAGAGTCGATGGAAGAGGCATTGACGAGATCAGACCTCTTGCAGCTGAGGTTGACGTACTGCCGAGAGTTCATGGCTCGGGTATCTTCACAAGAGGTCAGACTCAGGTTCTTACTGTCTGCACCCTTGGTCCTGTTTCCGATGCTCAGAAGCTCGACGGTATCGATGAAGAGACTTCAAAGAGATATATGCACCAGTATAATTTCCCGTCCTACTCTGTAGGTGAGACAAGACCTTCAAGAGGCCCCGGAAGAAGAGAGATCGGTCACGGCGCTCTTGCAGAGAGAGCTATCGTTCCTGTACTTCCTTCTGTTGAGGAGTTCCCTTATGCTATCAG
>ONLC01000134.1 GCA_900318545.1 uncultured Eubacteriales bacterium | reverse complement strand
AGGGCAGAGCATTTGTGAAGTCCGTGTTTGATTATTGCCGCAATTGAGAATAAAGAATTGACCCGTTAGTGATAACGGGTCTCAGTCTGTCGATAAACTTAAAAAAGTGCGGAATCAGCCCTCGGCGTGTTCCTCGGCTTCGCTCGTCACCGCCTCGGGCGGTGAGGGAGAGTGGGGGCTTCGCCCCTTTGCCCCACCGGGGCTGTCGCCCCTGACCCCTTTTAAAAGAACTTTTGCAACAAGCTGTGACCCGTTAGTGATAACGGGTCTTTTTTGTACTTATTGCATAAAGAAAAAACATCTTATTTGGTCGAATAAACGAAAGTTAAAAGAAAAATCTTATTAATTGTTCACAAATTCCTCTTTTTGTGATATAATAAATTTGGCTAATTGTATGCCTATACAGATGAATGTGAAGGAGATGTTTATCGTGCAGTTTGCTCCTGTTCTTAAAAGAAACTATAAGTATAAAAATATAGCGGCAGTGCTGGCGGTGTGCCTGCTGCTGATACTTTGGCTTACGACCTCGTGCAGCAATAAGGTCTTGGAGCGAAATAAGCCTCAGAGCACCACAAAGGTCGTATCGTCAGCTAAAAAAGAAAAGAAGACCGAGAAAAAAGATGAGAAGATAACGGCAAATTTCCGTTATGAGGAGATAGACAATAAAGAGCTGTCAAACGGAAGCCTTGTGCTTGTGAACGATGAGCACAAGTTCGGAGGAAAGCTTGGAGAAACAGATACACTATATTCGTATCTGTTCTCAAATAACGGTACTCAGGTGATGTTTGCAAGCACAACAATCCTTGAAGCTGACAAAGCAGCTCTTACAGCCTTGCAGAAGCTCGTTGGTGAGTACTATTCAAATACCTCGGATTCATCTCTCCTTCTTTACAGCACTACCGAAAACCCTGACGGATCCTCAACAGGCATAGAAGAGAGCCAGACAGGCCTTACCTTTGACTTTATGGTATATGATGAGTCTACAGGCGGTTATGCATCCTATACAGGTGACGGAAAAAACAGCTGGATACTTGCAAACGGCAACAAGTACGGCATGATACTCAGGTATCCTGCTGACAAGACAGCAGAAACAGGTCACGAATTTGTGTCCAACCATTTCAGATATGTTGGTGTTCCTCATTCTGAGATCATGGCTGAAAACAGCCTGTGCTTAGAGGAATATCTTGAATTCTTAAAGAAATACACGTTTGAAAAGCCTCTGTCCTTTACAGCTTATGAGGGCGACTCTTTTGAGATCTATTATGTCGAGCAGAGTAAGGACAGAACTACCAAAATACCAATTCCACAGTCTGCTGACGGTAAGGACTATCTGTATACAGTTTCAGGCAACAACTATGACGGCTTTATAGTTACAGTAAATCTTTCAGGTGAGACCGAGAAGGTCGAAACAAAGACCGAAACAGCTCATTTTGATACCTCGAGCGAAGCTGCTGACTACAATACCGAGGAGCAGACTGATTATACGGAAGATACAGATTATACTGACGATTACACCTATACAGATGACGCAGAGACAGAGCAGGAGGTCTATTGATGATAAAAGAAACTGTCAGCCTGAAGGTAGATTATGAGAAAGCTGGACTGGATCCCGAGGGCTGCGAGCCGGTTCTTGACTGCTATGCAAATACCGTAACCGAAGAGATAGGAAGAAAAAACAGAAGAGCAGTTCTTGTGCTTCCCGGAGGAGGGTACGACTTCCTGTCCGAGCGTGAGGCTGACCCTATAGCATTTCGGTTCCTCGGAGCAGGCTTTGCGGCTTTTGTTTTGAGATACTCGGTTTACCGCAAAAAATGGCCAACCGATCTTCTGGAGTGTGCGGCTGCTGTAAAATACATTCGTGAAAATGCTGAAAAATATGACCTTGACCCTGACAAAGTAGTCGTGTGCGGCTTTTCGGCAGGAGGACATCTTGCGGCTTCGGTGTCAAATTTCTGGAATACAGAGCTTGTGACCGATGCTCTCAGCTGCAGGGCTGAGGACGTAAAGGTAAACGGAACTATACTCGGCTACCCCGTTATAACCTCAGACCCTGCTTTTACTCATGAGGGCTCGATACAGAACCTTATAGGAGAAGAAAAGAGTGAGGAACTTCGGGAGCTTGTAAGCATGGAAAAGCGTGTCAGTGAGAACACTCCGCAGACCTTTATCTGGCACTGTGCCGATGACGGACTTGTAAGTGTAATGAACAGCCTTCGTTATATGAGTGCCCTGTCAGAGAACAAGATACCGTTTGAAGCTCATATCTATGAGTGGGGCGGTCACGGACTTGCAAATGCAGATGAAACTACATCAACAAATGAATGGCATATACAGCCTGTAGCTGCAAAGTGGATGCAGTCAGCGATAGAATGGGTAAAAAGACTGTAATATACTCGATCTTCAAATAATGAGGTGATCTAATGAAAAAGCGAATAATCAGTTTACTGTGTTCTGCGGCTTTGGCGGTAAGTACTTTGGTGTTTCCGCTGAGTGAGAGAATTTCAGAGGTGTTTTCTCCGCTCACTGTTTCTGCTGAGGGCACAACCACAATAAGCTATGACGTAACCTACCGTCAGACCGAGGCTCGCTCAATGCTGAGCGACATCAATACATGGAGAAAAAGCTCAGATGCATGGGCATGGAACGATTCCGACAGCCAGAAGATCTATTATACCGGCCTTACCGATCTTGTATATGACTATGAGCTCGAAAAGGTAGCTATGCAGAGAGCCGCTGAGCTCGTTGTAAAGTATGCTCATCAAAGACCTGACGGAACCGACTGCTTTACAGCATATCCGAATGGTTATATGGGAGCAGGTGAGAACATAGCTTACGGTTATCCTGATGCTGACAGCGTATATCTCGCATGGAGAGAGGATGACGATGATTATGCAGGTCAGGGTCACAGAAGAAATATGCTTGGCGTTGATGCTCCTTTCACCTCGATAGGTATTGCCTGCGTTGAGTATGACGGAGTGCTTTTCTGGGCACAGGAATTCGGGATAGGTGCTCTTGATACAAAAGCCAAGGCTGCAAATGACAGCAAGACTACAGTTTCGGCGGTTGTTGAGAGCTCATATATCGAAAGCAACAAGGTTCTCTCCTTCGATGTTGTAAACAACACTGTTATGTATTTAGGCGATGAGAAGGAACTCCCGATGGTGTATGATACTATTCAGAATGCCAGCATGATTCATTTTGTTGGTTATCCTGTCGAGGGAGTTAAAACGCCGGTTACTCCTGTATGGAGCGTTGAAAGCGGAGACTCGGCCGTGATTTCAGGCGGCAAGATAAAGGCTGTTAAAGACGGAACTACAGTACTTAAAGCCGCTTATAACGGAATGAGCATCACATATACGGTCAAGGTAACTCATCAGCACGTTTATACAGGCAATTTCACAGTAGTTCAGTATCCTACCTGCACTGAGCTCGGTATAGGTGAAGAGGCCTGCACTATCTGCGGAAAGACAATCAGATACAACCTGACAGCCTACGGACATTCGCCCTACGGCTATTCTGCAAGGAAGGCTACCTGCACAAGCAACGGCAGTATAGCATACTGGTACTGCCCGAGATGTCAGAAGTACTTCTCTGATGCTGATTGTCATAATGAAATAAGCTATGAGGATACTATCGTCAAGTCTACAGGTCATAAGTATGTTGATACAGTAGTTCCGCCGACAAAAACCTCGCAGGGCTATACTATCCATAAGTGCTCGGTCTGCCAGGACGAGTACACGGACAGCTATGTTGACCCTCTGAAGGATGAGCTGACTCTTTCGGTGGAGCTTAAAACCTCCTATGCAGATCAGGCAAATGCGGTGGTTTCACTCTCTGTTGACGGCTCAGCTGCTATAAGCTCTGATGATAAGAGCTTTTCTATCAATGCCCCTGCTGACGGAACACATACGCTTACCTTCAGTGCTCCGAACTATGTTTCAAGAAGCTACACCGTTACCGTTAATAACGGCTCTATAGTTGAGGATATAGCACCGGAGCTTAACCTGATCGGTGATGCTGATCTGAACGGCAAGGTCGATATGACCGATATTACAGCTATAAAGAGGCAGCTTATAAATGTAAAGGATTTGTCCGGATACGGTAAGCAGTGTGCAGATACCGACAAAAATGGAGCTCTCAGTCTGCTTGATGTAACAAGATTGAAGAAGCATCTTATAAACATTGATAGGCTCTGGAGCTAGAATGAATTTCAGCGGCTGTCTTTAAAGGACGGCCGCTTTTTGTGTCCGATTCTTGACATCGGGAGCTCAAAATGTTATACTAAATGATGCTTGAAGGCGGTGATATCAATGGCTGAAAACAGAATAAAGATTATGCTTGTAAGCCTTGTAAACAGGAATTACGGCGACTCGGTCATCGCTGATAATACTGCCTTTCTGATAAGAAAGGCTCTCGGCAGCAGAGCAGAGATTCTCAGCTACGATCTGCGGTGCGGTGATGTTTACAGGATAAGGTTCTGTGATGCTGTTGTTTTTGCAGGCGGAGGTCTTATCAAGTTTCGGGGCGAGTGCTTTCTTGAATATATCTCCGAGATCGTTAATGAGGCACAGGAGCATGATATACCTGTGTATTTCAATTCCGTAGGCGTTGAGGGCTACGATGATAATGACCCGACCTGTCAGGCTCTTAAAGAAGTGATAAATCTTCCTTGTGTAAAGAGTATAAGCGTTCGTGATGATACTGAGCTTTTGAAAAGCTCCTATCTTATAAGAAAGCAGAGCGTACATTCAGTTATTGACCCTGCGGTATGGTGCAGGCAGACCTATACTGATATCATTCCCGAAAAATCGGGCTATGTTGGTATCGGTATTGCAAGAGAGCAGCTTTTCTGTGATTACGGGCACAGTGAACTGGACGGAGAGTATATGCTCCGGTTCTGGAGGGAGCTTATAGATAAGCTTGAAGCCGCAGGTTATAAGTGGAGGATATTCACAAACGGTCTGAATTCCGATGAGGAGTTTGCCATCAGGGTACTGCGGTGCATAGGCCATGGAGATAAGCTTCCGCAGACTATGAATTCAAGAGAGCTTGTCCGTGATATAGCCTCGTTTGATGCTGTTATCGCACAGAGAATGCATTCAAGCATTATAGCCTATTCGCTGGGAATACCTGCTGTCGGCATAGTATGGAACGATAAAATGCGTTTCTGGGGCGAGAAAATTGGCTGCAAGGACAGATATATCCTACCCGATGAGCTCAGTGCAGAGAGGGTATTTACAGCCTTTGAAAATGCCTTGAGCGGCAGAATCAAAAAGCCCTCGTTTTTCTTAAAGAGGGGAGTTTACACCCATCTGAAAAGGTTTGTGCGTTCGGTCACTCCGAGAGCTGTGCATTCGGATAAGACAAGCGACTTTAGCTTTAAGCTTACCGCTTCTGCACTTGGCACTCTGGAACATAAGTTCAGAAACACAAATTCTCTTGAAGCCTTTGAGTGCTCACATTCTGAGGGCTTTGTGAATTTTGAAGCTGATATCAGATCGACCTCTGACGGCAGGGCTGTCTGCATAAACGGCTGGTCAAAGGACAGCCTGGGAAAGCTTGGGATAGCATATAAGGACGAGCATAAGCAGGGCCTTGGGTATGAGGACTTCAAGGCACAGAGCTACTATGGCCGTTATAAGGCTGCCGATATAGACGAGCTTTTCAAAAAGGCGGAGAAGCTATCAGCTGAAAGGCCGATCACCATGTTTTTGGATATAGGAAAGCCTCCGGCTGCATTGGCAGAAGCTCTTATAAAAGATATTAACAGAGCATATTCGGATAATAGCTCTGAAAGAGTAAAGACGGTCATACGCTGTCAGCGTGAGAGTGATGTTATCCTTGTAAGGGAATATGCACCACTCTGCGGTATAGCCTATTATCTGGCGGAGTTTAAGGATAGTGCGGACAGAGAAAAGAAATTTAAGACTGCACTGTCTGTTTGCAGAAAATACGGTATAGCTGTTCTCTCAATGAAAAACACCGCCTTTGATGAAAAGACAGCAAAGCTTTGCCGTGAGAACAAGCTCAAAGCCTTTGTGATGTCATACTCAAAGGCTGAGGATATAATGTCAGCATTGAAGCTCGGAGCCGAGTATGTGGGCTGTCACTATCTTACGCCCGAAATGTCAGCATTGAAGCTCGGAGCCGAGTATGTGGGCTGTCACTATCTTACGCCCGAATATATGAACCGATTGCTGAAATAAAAAGTCCGAAATTTGTTATAAATGACAAATTTCGGATTTTTGCTTGTAATTTGCGGTTTTGTGTGATAAAATGGTAAATAGTTATTTGATAAAAGTGAAGAACTGGAGGTTTCAGTAATGAAGATAAAAAGGCTGGCCGCTTTCTTTATGTCAGCGGCTATGATCTTGTCATCGGCTGCGGTTTTCAGCGGCTGCTCGGAAAAGAAAGAAGAGGACAAGGTGTTCACAGTCGGG
>ONLC01000117.1 GCA_900318545.1 uncultured Eubacteriales bacterium | reverse complement strand
ACTCTGCCGATACCGCCTGTAGCAAAGATAAGCTTTCTCGAATTGAAGGTCACATAGTCATCGTCTTTGAGCACAAGGAGAGAAAAGCCTGTCTCGGTCTTTACAGTCTCGCAGACAAGAGCGTTTTCAAGTATCGTCACGTTCGGAAGCGTCTGAGCGTAGGCCAGAAGCTTTGTTTCTATCTCAAAGCCCGTAGCGTCCTTATGGTGGAAGATACGCCTCATTCCGTGGCCGCCCTCAAGAGTGCGGTGATAGTCACCGTCCTCCTTCTTGTCAAATTCAACTCCCATCTTAATGATAGAGTCGATAGCATCGGCAGCCTCATTCACGAGGATATCAGTAGTCACAGGGTCGTTCTCAAAGCCGCCTGCCACGAAGGTATCGTGCTTGTGCAGCTCGGGAGAATCCTCGGGACTCTTGTAAACGCCTGCTATACCGCCCTGTGCAAGAGCTGAATTACAAAGTGTGAGTTCCTTCTTTGCAAGCACCAGAACCGACAGCTCCGACGGCAGATTTATAGCTCCGTAAAGCCCTGCAGCGCCGCAGCCTGCTATAATTACATCATAATTAGTTTTCATAGTATTACGTCCTTTTATAGATATAGTATACCAAGTCTATTATAGCACATCTTGCCGAATAATGCAAGCCCTGAAAGACAATTCACTCGAGCAGATATTTTCACTAATTTATCTCTTTACAAAAGTAAATTTTTATGCTATAATACTAAAAAGCATTTTAATCCCCCGAAACAGTCTTCAATTGGCGAAAGGAGAACCGATATGATAGACCTTACAAAAATGCCGAAGCTGGGCTTCGGACTGATGAGACTGCCCAAAAAGGACGGCGCTATAGATATGGACACCGTCTGTCGAATGGTAGATAATTATATGAAGGCAGGTCTCAACTACTTTGATACAGCTTATGTTTACCACGGAGGAAAGTCCGAGTGTGCTGCTAAAGACGCTGTGGTTCTTCGCTATCCGAGAGAGAGCTTCTATCTGGCAACCAAGCTGCCTGCATGGAGCTTAAAAACAGAGGACGACCGTGATCGCATTTTCTATGAGCAGTGCGAGCGTGCAGGCGTTGACTACTTTGACTTTTATCTTCTGCACTCTGTTGAAGACGGCTACAACTATGAAACCTATGAAAGGCTCAGCTGCTTTGAATGGGGAGTTCAGAAAAAGGCTGAGGGAAAGATAAAGCATTTCGGCTTTTCGTTCCACGGAACGCCTGCTCTGCTCAGGCAGATACTTGATAAGCACCCCGAGGTAGAATTTGTGCAGATACAGCTCAACTATGCCGACTGGGACAACCCTATAATCTGCTCGGGCGAGCTGCATGAGATACTAAAAAGCCGTGGAATACCTATGATAATAATGGAGCCTGTAAAGGGCGGAACGCTTGCATCACCACCGCCTGAGGTAAAGGAGCTTTTTGAGTCTGTAAGACCGAACGCTTCACCTGCTTCATGGGCACTCAGGTTTGTGGGCTCTCAGGAGGGCGTTATGACTATCCTTTCGGGAATGTCGACCGAGGAGCAGATGCAGGACAACATTAACACCTTCACAGATTTCGAGCCCCTCACAGACGAGGAGAGCGAGACCATTCAGAAGGCAAAGAAGATAATGCAGGACAAGCCCACTATCGGCTGCACCTCGTGCCGCTACTGTACTGATGGCTGTCCTCAGGGAATAAAGATACCCGATATTTTCAGTCTGCTGAACACCAAGAGAGTTTTCAATGAGGGCTGGCGTGTAAAGTCGATCTACAATAATTCCGTAGCAGCCGAGGCAAAGGCTTCGGATTGTATAGGCTGCGGTCAGTGTGAGGGCGTCTGTCCTCAGCATCTGCCGATAATTGATCTTCTTAAAGAAGCTGTAAAGGAACTGGAGGAATAACTATGGCTTGCTTTTTAGTACCTGCTGCCGAGGCAGCTGTAACAACGATAGTAACTAAGGTCGTTAAGAAAAATGAACGCAAGGCCGAGGCTGAAAGTGCCTCGCACGAGATACATACCGAAGCCCCGAGAATAAAGCTTTCCGAAAAGCTTTCGTGGCTAAATATCATGCTGTGGGGAGGCTCGGTACTTCTGCTGCTGGAGCATATCTGGCATGGCGAGGTTGTACCGTGGTTCCCGTTCCTGACGGCAATGAATGACCCCGAGGAAACCTCACAGATGCTGCATGAAATGTTCACTGTCGGGGTAGGAATGGCGGTGCTCGTTACTGCTGTATGGGTAGGAATGTGTATGGTTTCAAGGTCTATCCTGAAACGCAGACCGAAATCCGATAAAACAGAGGAGTATGCATAATGACCCTTCTTATAACAGTATTCGCAGCGGTGATAAGCACCGCTGTGTGGTATATGACCGCACCCTGCAAAATGCGTGTGGGAACGCTCTGCCTTATTTACTGGGGTGCGTCGCTTATGTGGACAGTTGACGCTGTTACCGAATTTATAGAAGAAGGCGCTGAATATTTCACACCGAAGGCTTCCGATATGCTCAATGATACATTTCTCGGGCTGACAGTCGTTGCTCTGGGGCTTGTGATATGGACTGTGATCGTTCTCGTCAACGACCCTAAGGGCGTAGTCCGCAATGCACTGACAAAAAAGGCGAAGTAGTATGAACACAGAAGCAAAGCAGATTCTTGAAGCTGTCCGTGACGGACACATAAGCGTTGATGATGCGTTACTTAAACTTAAAGCCGAGCCATTTGATGATCTCGGCTTTGCAAAGCCCGACCACCACCGTGCCCTAAGACAGGGTGCGGCTGAGGTCATTTACGGTGCAGGCAAAACCCCTGAGCAGATAGCAGGGATAGTCCGTGCCATGCAGAAGCGTGGTCAGGAGCGTGTACTTATAACACGTCTTTCTGAAGACTCTGCTATGCACCTTAATGCTCTTATTGACATGAAGTATGACGCTGTGTCAAGGCTTGCATACACAGGCACTGTCCCCTCCCCGAGCGGCATAGGCAGAATAGTTGCCGCAACAGGCGGCACAAGCGATATTCCCGTTGCAGAGGAAGCCGCTCAGACTGCGGAATTCTTTGGCAATGAGGTAACAAGGCTCTATGATGTCGGAGTTGCAGGCATTCACAGACTGCTCTCCCACAAGGAAGAGATAATGTCCGCCTCAGTGATAATAGCTATTGCAGGTATGGAGGGCGCACTTGCAAGCGTGATAGGGGGTCTTGCCGACTGCCCTGTTATTGCTGTACCTACAAGCATAGGCTACGGAGCTTCTTTCGGAGGGCTTTCGGCTCTGCTCTCAATGCTCAACTCCTGTGCCAGCGGAGTATGCACTGTGAATATAGACAACGGCTTCGGGGCAGGCTACCTCGCAGGAATGATTAACCATATGGAGGCAAAACCATGAAAACCCTATACCTTGACCTTTCCATGGGCGCTGCAGGAGACATGCTCACCGCAGCGCTCCTTGAACTTTTACCCGACAAGAACGCTTTTACTGACAGGCTGAATTCTCTCGGTATACCGAAAGTGCATTTCACTGCCGAGCCCTCGTTAAAGTGCGGTATCACAGGCACTCACATGAGCGTGACTGTTGACGGCGAAGAAGAGCACGAGCACCACCATCATCACCATGAGCATGAACACAGCCATGAGCATCATCATGGTAAGCACGAACATCACCACGAACATGAGCATACACATCATCACCATACAAGCCTTCATGACATTGAGGATATAGTATCTCAGCTTGATGTTTCAGATAAGGTAAAGGCTGATGTGCTTGCAGTATATACGCTGATAGCAGAGGCAGAAAGCCACGCCCACGGAAAGCCTGTTACTGAGATACATTTCCACGAGGTTGGTACTCTCGATGCTGTTGCAGATGTAACAGCAGTCTGCCTGCTGATAGAAGAGCTCGGAGTGACCGATATAAAGGCATCACCCGTTCATGTCGGGAGCGGTCATGTACACTGCGCACACGGAGTGCTCCCTGTGCCTGCTCCTGCAACAGCACATATCCTTCGTGATGTTCCTGCCTACGGCGGAAGGATAGAGGGCGAGCTCTGCACACCTACAGGAGCGGCACTTCTGAAGCATTTTGTAAAAAGCTTCGGTGAAATGCCGATTATGCGTACCTCTGCGATAGGCTACGGAATGGGCAGGAAGGACTTTGAGCAGGCAAACTGCGTAAGAGCCTTCCTCGGAGAGACAGAAGACAAGATAGAGGCTATGCTTGAGCTCTCCTGCAACCTTGATGACATGACCCCCGAGGACATAGCCTCTGCCTGTGAGATACTTCTTGCAAGCGGAGCAAACGATGTGTGGACCGTTCCTGTCGGAATGAAAAAAGGCAGACAGGGAACGCTTCTTAGCATGATATGCCCCGAGAGCCGCAGAGATGAATTTGTTCGACTTATTTTCAGGCATACAAGCACTATAGGTATCAGAGAAAAAAAGCTTACACGATATATTCTCGATCGCCGTGAAGAAAGTGCTGAAACCGAGTACGGAACAGTCAGAGTGAAGTGTTCAGAGGGCTATGGTGTAACCAGACGCAAATATGAGCACGATGACCTCGCCCGAATTGCCAAAAAACAGAATATGAGCATAGAAGAGCTAAGACAGCACCTCGAAGGGAAATAAGAATGGATACTCTCGCACAAAAGAAACAAAGGCTTGAAGAAATACTCCGTGAGCTTGGCAGTGCTGCTGTGGCATTTTCATCGGGTGTTGACTCCACATTTTTGCTGAGAACTGCCCACGATGTGCTCGGCGATAAGGCTCTTGCCGTGACGGTAAGTATGCACTCCTGTCCGCAGAGAGAGCTTGATGAAGCTGTGCTTTTCTGCAGAGAAAACAAGATCAGACATCTGCTGATAGAGCACAACGAGCTTTCGGTTGAGGGCTTCACGCAAAACCCTCCCGAGCGCTGCTATATCTGCAAAAAAGCTATATTTGAAAGAATAAAGACAGCCGCTCAGGAACAGGGGCTTGCTTATGTCCTTGAAGGCTCAAACCTTGACGATGAGGGTGACTACCGACCCGGGCTCAGAGCGATAGCAGAGCTTGGGATAAGAAGTCCACTCAGGGAAGCAGGACTTACCAAAGCCGATATAAGGGCACTTTCAAAGGAGCTTGGACTTCCGACCTGGGATAAGCCCTCATATGCCTGTCTGGCGACAAGGTTCCCGTATGGCGAGCTTATAACAGCAGAGGGGCTTTCAATGGTCGGGCAGGCAGAACAGATGCTTTTTGAGCTCGGCATCAGACAGTCAAGAGTAAGGGTACACGGAAAAACAGCACGCATTGAAGTTCAGAAAAGCGACTTTGAAAAGGTGATCTCAAAAGCTGAGGAGATAAACCTCTTTTTCTCAGAGCTCGGCTTTCTGTATACGGCTCTCGACCTCGGGGGCTACAAAACAGGAAATCTAAATAAAACCATAAATTTATAGGAGGACAAAATGCCATTCACAATAGTCAGAAACGACATAACCAAAATGACGACAGATGCTATAGTAAATGCAGCTAACAGCTCACTTCTCGGGGGCGGCGGTGTTGACGGTGCTATCCACAGGGCGGCAGGACCAAAGCTTTTAGAGGAGTGCCGCACACTCGGCGGCTGCGAAACAGGCAACGCAAAGGCTACAAAGGCTTATGAGCTCCCCTGTAAATATATTATCCACACGGTAGGCCCTGTATGGAAGGGCGGAAAACAGGGAGAGAGAGCCCTTCTCAGCTCCTGCTATAAAAGGTCGCTTGAAGAGGCTGAAAAGCTCGGGTGTAAATCCATAGCCTTTCCTCTTATTTCGGCAGGCATTTACGGCTACCCAAAGCAGGAAGCGATAGAGGTCGCAACCGAGGCGATCTCAGACTTTCTCGAACACAACGATATGGACGTATACCTCATTGTTTTCGGAAGAAGCTCTGTCATAATCAGCGAACAGCTTTTTGGCGAGATAAAGCAGTACATTGATGACAACTATGCTGATTCTCAGCCCGATTCACGCAGGCGTGGTTTCTTCTCAAATAAGATGCATAACCGAGGGGCTAACAAAGCTGAGAAAAACTCATCTCCGCTGCTCGGTGCTTTTGCACCTATGTCACCGGCTCCTGCAGCGGCTCCTATGCCTGTACTCGAAGAGGCTGCTGCGGATATGTCCCTTGATGAGCTGATAGGCTCTGAAAGCGAGACCTTCTCGCAGACCTTGCTCAGGCTTATTGATGAGAGCGGCATGACCGATGTTCAGGCATATAAAAAAGCGAATATCGACAGAAAGCTTTTCTCAAAGATAAGGAGCAACAAGGATTATAGCCCGAAGAAATCCACAGTGCTTGCCTTTGCGATAGCACTGGAGCTCGATGTGAGCGAGACAGAGGAGCTTCTCGGAAAGGCAGGCTTTGCACTCTCTCCGAGTATTAAATCAGATGTGATAGTCCGCTACTTTATAACAAAGCATAAGTACGATATTTTTGAGATCAATCAGGCTCTGTTCTCCTTCGATCAGGGACTTATAGGTGCATAAAAATAGATTCCAACAGATTTGTTGGAATCTCTGCTTGTTGCAAAAGTTCTTTTAAAATGGGTCTGGGGCGACAGCCCCAGTGGGGCAAATGGGGCGAAGCCCCATCTCCCCTCACTCCAGCCGAGTCTGTCTGTACGAATGTACAGACCTGACGAGGCAGAATCTGCACTATTTTGAGTTTATCGACAGACTAAGATTCCAACAGATTTGTTGGAATCTTTTTATTTGTCGCTTTTAAAGCGACCATTTCTCCTCTAAGATGTGCTATTATATACTCACAGAAGAAAAACAACACAAAACTTCAAGGAGGAGATCTTATGAAAAAGAATCTTACAGAAATTGTTTTTATCATTGAC
>ONLC01000211.1 GCA_900318545.1 uncultured Eubacteriales bacterium | reverse complement strand
GATACCCTGTCCGAGTGAACCCGAGGACATATCTACGCCCGGGATAGTGATACATGGGTGACCCTGTAAAAGAGCTCCGATATGTCTGAGTGACTTGAGCTCCTCCTTTGGGAAGAAGCCTTTCTCAGCAAGTGTTGCATAAAGTGCTGGTGCTGTGTGGCCCTTGGAAAGAACAAATCTGTCTCTATGGGGCTCATCGGGCTTGTCGGGATAGACATTCATCTTTGCAAAATAAAGGTATGTCATCAGGTCTGCGATCGAGAGCGATCCGCCCGGATGACCTGACTTAGCATTGAACACGCCCTCGATGATCCCGAGACGGATCTTCGCAGCCGTGATCTCTAACTGCTTTTTCAGTGTTGCGTCCATAAATTACGACCTCCAAATTAATTTCTATTTTACCTCGTAAGAGGCTTAAATACTGATGTTTCCGCTCATTATATCGTCTATAACGTCGGCTATGAAATCCTCCTCGCAGGAAGAAGGGTAAACTCTGTCGCAGACAGCCTTGACCTCATCTACCGCATTTGAGGGGCAGACGCTCAGATCTGCCGCCTGCAAAAGCTCAATATCATTGTTGTAATCCCCTGCCGCTATGAAGAAGAAGTCCTGCATAGAACACCTTTCACGCATAATGTTCAGGGCTGTTCCCTTTGAGATATTCTGCGGAAGTATCTCATAGTACTCCTTGCTTGAGCGTACAAAGTCAACACCTGTGTAGCCCTTTTTCTCAACAAAGGACATAAGCTCCTCCATTCTCTCGGGAGGGAGTGCAAAAAGCACCTTGTACCATTCCCTTGAGGGTATTTCATCAACTGTACAGATAACGGGAATTACCTTGCATATCTGATTATGTACAGCTTCCATTTCAGTCATCTGCGGAACATACACAGCTTCAAGTGCAAGCACCTCAGAGCCTACCCAGGGATGAGCATCAAGTATCTCCTTGGTTATCTCTCTGACGCTCTGCGGAAGAAAAACATCGTAGATCTGCTTTTTGTCCTTGATATCATAGACCATTCCGCCGTTGCACATAATTATCGGGGCATTTACCTTTACCAGCCCGAAGTACTGGTCTGCCGCCTGTATTGCTCTGCCCGTTGCTATCGAGAAGCGGCCGCCTGCCTGCATAAAGTGCTCAACTGCGGATACCGTCCTCTCAGACGGTATCTTCGATGACGGCAGAAAAGTACCGTCCATATCGGTTATAAGAAGTATCTTTGATATATCCAAGCTCATTAAAAGCGACCTTTCAATTATTCTGTCCGAGCTTTCTGAGTATCTTTTCAAAGTACTCGGGAAGCTCGCTGTCAAATTCCACATATTCACGGGTCTCGGGGTGGATAAAGCCTATCCTTTTAGCGTGAAGGCACTGCCCCTCTACACCCTTTACCGCCTTGCCGTAGACATCATCGCCGTAAACGGGGTGCCCGATGTAAGCACAGTGAACTCTTATCTGGTGAGTTCTGCCTGTTTCAAGACGAAACCTTGCGTGCGTGTAATTGCCAAGCTCTGCCACAGTTTCATAGTGGGTAACTGCATGGCGTGAATTGCTTTCTGTAACGCACATTTTCTTGCGGTCATACCTGCTTCTGCCGATAGGGGCATCTATAGTGCCCGAGGGCTCCCTGAACCTACCGACAACAACAGCCTCATACTCTCTTGTAAAGCTGTGCTCCTTGATCTGTGCCGCAAGGAAATTGTGGGCATCATCAGTCTTTGCTACTATTAGAAGACCGCTGGTATTCTTATCTATCCTGTGGACTATACCGGATCTTATGACTCCGTTTATAGAGGAGAGCCTGCCCTTGCAGTGAAACAAAAGTGCATTCACAAGCGTTCCGTCAGGGTTGCCTGCCGCAGGGTGAACCACCATGCCCTTGGGCTTGTTGACTACTAAAAGGCTTTCGTCCTCATAAACTATCTCTATCGGGATATCCTGAGGTACAGCGTCAAGCTCCTTGGGCTCGGGTATCTCGATGTCGATAACATCGCCCGACCTGAGCTTATAGTTCTTAGGCTTTGCCTCACCGTTTACAAGGACTGCACCGTTCTCGATAAGCCCTGCCGCCGCTGATCTTGTTAAGCTCTCCGCCTGTTCGGAAATAAACTTATCAAGCCTTGCTCCGCTCTCAGAGGCTTCAAGTCTCAGGCTGCTCATTATTATCCTCTTCTTTTTCGGAAGGCTTTTTATCCTTCTTACTGCTGTCGCTGCTCAGAAAAATTGCACAGATACAGAAAAGCACCGCACCGATAACAACACAGATATCAGCAAAATTGAATATCGGGAAATTGATCGGCTCAAACTTGATGTAGTCTACTACTTCGCCGAGCCTTATCCTGTCGATAAGGTTTCCTATTCCGCCTGCAATCATAAGGGCTATCGAGAAAAGCTCAAGTCGGCTTCCCTTTCTGATGCGGTACATATACCAGATGCCCACACCGCATACAACTACGGGCAAAAGTATAAGAAACCACGTTTTGCCCTCCATCATGCTCCATGCCGCACCTGAATTTCTGATGTGCTGCAGGCTGAATATCTTTGTGCTGCCGAGCTTTATAACCTCTGTAGGCTCTGCTCCGAGCTTCAGATTATTGACTACAGCAAGCTTTATAAGCTGATCTGCTCCGATCAGCACCGCAATAACTGCCAATGCTATAAAAAACATGATCACACTCCGTGTGTTTATATTCACCGCAAAAAGGCTCTGCGAGCAGAGCCTTACGGTTTTTAGTTATTCTTTCCGAACTGAAGATCGTTGAAGTTGCTCTTCGGGATAACAGGATCAAAGGAGCCTGTCTGAAGGATCTTGTCAATGTTCTCTGAATTCGGCATACCCTGTGTAAAGGGCTCATCTGTCTGTACGGGCTCCTCGGGAGCGAATGATACAGGCTCCTCCTGTACAGGAGCAGGCTCTTCCTCATAGTAATCCTCGTTCTCGAGCTCATCAAGGCTTGCCTCGAACTCCTCAAGCTCCTCGGGAGTCATTGTAGGAAGCTCCATTACAAGTCTGATCTGCTTATTGTAAAGCTCAGTAAGGTTAGCCTTGAAATATGTTACCTCAGCCTGCAGGTTCTCATAAGCCTCGAGCTCCTCATCGTAAGCTGCTCTGATCTCATCGAGCTTTCTCTCAGTGATATCGGTATTCTGCTGAATAAGCTCTGCACACTTAGCCTTATGCTCCTTGACTATTCTCTCGCACTCGGCTGCACTCTGCTCTGAAAGTCTTACCTGCTCGCTCTTAGCGGAATCAAGCATCTGCTTCGACTGAGCCTTTGCATCAGCGATTATTTTTGCTGACTCCTTATGTGCAAGTACGAGTGATGATCTGATAGCCTCTTCGTCAGCCTTGTACTGCTCGAGCTCTGCCTTCAGTCTTTCGATCTCGTCAGCCTGATCGAGATTCTGCTTTTCAAGAGCTGCATAGTCAGAAGCAGTCTGAACGAGGAAGGAATCAACCTCCTCGGGGTCAAAGCCGTTCTTTACAGTACTGAAATTCTTTCCTTTGATGTTTGATGCACTTAACATAATATTACCTCCGAAATTTACACAAATTTACAAACAGTTATATGTATTCTGTCTTTTTTTGAAACGCCGTCAACGCTTTTGAAAAGGAACTTGCCATAACCTCTGACCGAAAACCGACTGCCCTCCGAAAGCTTTGTATCGGGCGTATATCTTGTTATATGATCTATGACTATCCCGTTTGAGCGTATAAGCCTTGCCGCCTTCTCTCTTGAAAGACCAAGTGCAAGACTGGCACCGACCAGTGCATCAAGGTCAAGAGAATAGGTTGTGCCTACTGCAAAATCAAGATCATAACCGGCCGGCGGCGCAAGGATCTGTCCGTAATCCAGTCTGTCATTATTTGGATTTAACATAGATCCCCTCGCTTTCAAAGAT
>ONLC01000275.1 GCA_900318545.1 uncultured Eubacteriales bacterium | reverse complement strand
TTAAGACCCTCGAATATCTCCTGACCATAGTGCAGGCACATAGCCGCAGGAGAGAGAGAAATGTTGTCAAAGGGAACTATCCTTGCGTCATGCCAGCCCTCGCCCGTGTCATAGTTCATTGCAAACATATGGTCGGTGAAGATGTGACCGAAGCCGAGCTTAGTCTCGTCAGTCGGTTTTGCTTTTGGAGTTTTTGTGAGTTCAATTCTGATATCACTCATAATAATCCTTCTTTCATTAAAATTACTGATACTATTATAATACAATCTCTGCATTTTTTCAAGAGGTTTTGCAAAAAAACTTGACCGTGACTGCAAATTTTTCTCAAAAAGCCTGTTTTTGATCCTGTTTTTGAAGGAAATGGGCAGGTGTAGTTTCAAAAATACTGTCCGAGATTCTGCTTTGTGGATTTTAGACATTTCAGCCTTTATAATATTGTCTGATATTGGTCTTGAAAAATGGAGAAAAATGTTGTATAATGATATCTGTGTAACTGTGTTTAGAATATAAGGAGAGAGGTTTTCTATGGCACAACAAAACGATGGTTTTAACAACGCTCGCCCCTCGGCAGAGACTTCTAAAGAGGAAATGGCGAAAATGATAGCCCGAAATATGTCTATGAGCGATACAAGCAGTTTTGACACAGGTATTCCTCAGACGGCAAACAGACAGGCACGGCCTGCGGGAACAAAAACTGCGGTAAGGCCGGCACCGCAAAAGAAAAAGAGCGGCACCTCGGCAAAGAGCAGTACTGCAAAGAAAAAGCCGACATCAAAATCAAAAAAGAAGGCAAGGAAAAAAAGCAAGGCACCTATACTTATTCTTGCGACCTTTATAGTGCTTCTTATCTGCGGAGGAACTATATTCTATCTGTCGGGAATGAATTCCTATAAAGATACCTTCCTTGACAATACCTATATAAACGGTGTAGATGTCAGCGGAAAGACCAAGGCTGAGGCTCTGGCACTTCTGAAGGCTCAGTCTATAATCCCCGAGAAGATATCCTTTACAAGACCTAACGGACAGGCATTCTATATAGAAATGTCCGAGCTGGGCTATAAGGATATCACAAAGCAGAAAATATCTGAGTTTTACTCCAAGCAGGACCATTATAAATGGTTCTCTGCAAAATTCAATACTACGAACTTTAAGTTTGAGACAGCCTTTTCTTATGATAAAGTAAAGCTTGAAAAGGAGCTCAAAAGAAAGGTGCTTGAAGCTCAGACTGCCGCAAAGCCCAAGAACGCTTACATAACCGAGGACGGAAACGGCGGATATACTATAGTTAAAGAGGAGATCGGTGAAACAGTCGATGAGAGCAGACTCCCGACCCTTTATGAGTATGCCGAGAAAGAGATCGACAAGATGAAGTTCAATATAGATCTCGCTATGGCTGATATTTATGAGCATCCCGAGGTTACCTCGGCAATGCTGCAGGACGCACTGACTAAGCTTAATGACCTTCATAATTTAGAGATAACCTTTGACTTTGTGTATGATTCCGAGGTGCTCACGGGCGATGATGTTGAGGACTGGATAATTTTCAAGGGTGAGGATCTTGCTGAGGGCTATAATGTTGATGCAGACAAGGCTATGATCTACGTTGAGGAGCTTGCCGCAAAGTACGATACCTACGGCAAGGCAAGAAAGTTCAACTCCACAAATCACGGAGAGATCACTGTCGATGCAGGCTCGGGCTGCTACGGCTGGTGGATAGATCAGGAAAAGACCTGTCAGCTTATCTGCGATCTTATCAAGGAGGGCAAATCCACTACTACTAAGCCTGTGTACTACGTGAACCCCGATTCTCAGTATGAGTATACCTGCAACGAGGACTGGTGGACAGCAGACACCGATTACAGCGACACCTATATAGAGGTTGACCTCACAGCTCAGCACCTGTGGTACTATAAGAACGGCAAGGTAATGATGGAGAGCGATATCGTATCGGGCTACCCGAATGAGTCGAGAAACACTCCCGAGGGTGTATACAAGCTCTGGATAAAGGAACGCTCAAAAACACTGACAGGCTCGGCTGACGGACGTTCTTACGCATCTTATGTTGATTACTGGAACAATATTTCTACAATCGGTGTGGGTCTGCACGATGCATCGTGGCAAAACGGCGTTTTCGGAGGAGAGAAATACAAGTCCTCGAGCTGGGGCTCTCACGGCTGTATCAATATGCCGTTTGATAAGGCACAGTATGTGTATGAGAATGTAGACTACGGCACTCCCGTATTTATGTACTGGATGGATTAAGGATCAGGCAGCTTCATATTTAAAAGGAGGTATAAGTATGACACTTCAGGAAATAGTAAATGAGTCGAACAGCATAGTTTTCTTCGGAGGTGCAGGTGTATCTACCGAGAGCGGCATTCCCGATTTCCGCTCGGTGGACGGACTCTATCATCAGAAGTTCAAATATC
>ONLC01000106.1 GCA_900318545.1 uncultured Eubacteriales bacterium | reverse complement strand
TCGGGTCTATCTCAACGCCGTCATGCTCCTTGATAAATTCTGCAAGCTGGCACTTCTTAGCTTCCTTGACAGCCATAAACTCTCTGAGGACAGCCTCGTCATCGGCATACTTTTCAAGTCCTCTCAGAAGCTCTGCGTTCTTCACCCAGTCGGCAGTGCCTAAAAGCTTTGTGATAAGTGCCGAAAGCTCGGGGTTGCAAAGAGCCAGCCAGCGTCTTTGGGTTATGCCGTTTGTCTTGTTCTGGAAACGCTCGGGGTAGAGCTCATACCAATCCTTCAGAGCATCGTTTTTGAGTATCTCAGTGTGGATTGCCGCAACACCGTTCACATAGCTTGACACATAGATAGCCATGAAAGCCATTCTTACAGTGCCGTCAGCAACAGGCTGCATAGATGTGATAAACTTTCTGTCCTTGCCAAGCTTATACATATCCTTGATAAATCTCTCATTTATCATAAGGATAACGCCGTAAACCTCGGGCAGAAGCTTCTCAACCATACTGCTCGGCCACTTTTCGAGAGCCTCAGCCATAATAGTGTGGTTGGTGTAATTAAATACCTTCTGAGCAGTTTCAAAAGCCTTTTCAAAGGTGAAGCCATGCTCCTTCATAAGCTGTCTTATAAGCTCGGGAACAGAGATAACAGGGTGAGTATCATTAAGCTGTACGGTCACAAACTCAGCGAGAGTATCAAGCGTGCCGTGCTTTGCAATATGCTTTCTGAGAATATCTGTAATAGATGCCGACGAGAAGAAATACTCCTGTCTTAGCCTGAGTATCTTACCCTCCTCGGAGTTGTCGTTCGGATAGAGCACCTTTGAGATGTTCTCAGCATCGTTCTTAGCCTTTACTGCACCGTCATAGTTTCCGCTGTCAAAAGCAAGGAAGTCAAAGCCTGCGTCGCTCTCAGCCTGCCACAGACGAAGCGTTCCCACGTTCTTTGTGCCGAAGCCGATTATCGGCATATCGTAGGGCACAGCCTTGACAGTCATATCAGAGTATACAACGTTGACTGCTTCGGCTTCATTTCTTACCGACCAGGGATCTCCGTGAGCTGTCCAGTCATCAGCCTCTTCTCTCTGGAAGCCGTCAACTATCTTCTGTTTGAAAAGCCCGTACCTGTATCTTATGCCGTAGCCGTCAAGGGGCAGATCAAGAGTTGCCGCCGAGTCTAAAAAGCAGGCAGCAAGTCTGCCGAGGCCGCCGTTTCCGAGTGCAGCGTCTTCGATCTCTTCAAGCTCCGCAAGGCTTCTTCCGTGAGCCTTCAAAGCCTCATCGACCGTGTCTGTAAGTCCAAGACAGAGAATATTATTCTGCACTGCCCTTCCCATAAGGAACTCCATAGACAGGTAACAGGCACGCCTTTTTCCGAGATGAGCCTCACGGCTTTTGTCCCAGTCCTCGGAGATGTAGTTCATCACAACATCAGAAACTGCATTGTGAAGCTCATATACAGACGCTGTCTCTGTAGTTTTTCTGTAGTTGTTTTTCAAAACAGAGCTTAGCTGCTCTTCAAATATCTTCTTATCCATAATTTTCTCCCGATCACTTTTTGTTTATTCTTCCGTAGGTTTTACCAAGCTTATACAGCCTTTCAGCGAGAGTGCTGTCAAGCTTATTCATGCTGTCGAGCCGCCATGTCCAGTTGCCGCCGAGGGTCGAGGGGGTGTTCATTCTTGCCTCATTCCCAAGACAAAGTATATCCTGAAGCTGTGCTATAGCCGTATCGCTGACACTCGACCAGCAAAGCCTTACCAAAGCCCACGGAACATACTTCTCATCAGTAAGCCCGAGGTAGTCCTTGCAATAGTCTGCGGTCTCCTTGCTGCAGCCCTTTATCCAGCCTGCCGCGGTCTCGTTATCGTGAGTGCCCGTATAGCATACACTGTTTGTATTCTTAAAGTTGTGCGGCAGATACGGATTTGAAGCATCACCGTCAAAGCCGAATTCAAGCACCTTCATTCCGGGGTAGCCGCTTGCTTCGAGAAGCTTTATTACCTTCTTTGTAAGGAAGCCCAGGTCCTCAGCAATTATCTTCACATCGGGTAGCTTTTTCTTCACTTCCTTGAAAAGCTTCATATCAGGGCCCTTTCTCCACACGCCCTTTCTTGCGGTCTTTGCTCCGTAGGGTATGCAGTAGTAGCTCTCAAAGCCCCTGAAATGGTCTATCCTGATGATATCATACACCTTTGAGGCTGCCTTTATGCGGCTTATCCACCATGCAAACTTCTCTCTTGCCATAACGTCCCAGCGGTAGAGAGGATTCCCCCACAGCTGACCGTCCTCGGAGAACACATCGGGAGGACAGCCTGCGACTTCGATCGGCTTTTTCTCCTTATCGAGGACAAAGTACTGCGGCGTGAGCCACACCTCAACACTGTCATAGGAAACATAGATCGGTATATCTCCGATGATCTCTATCCCCAGATCATTTGCGTACTTTTTCAGCTTTCTGAACTGCTGGAAGTACTTATACTGAACAAAGCACCAGAAGTCTATATCATTTGCGTATTCTTTTCTTGCATTCTTGATAGCCTTAGGCTTGCACTGCCTGAGCCCCTCTTCCCATTCGTACCAAGCCTTTCCGTCATGTGCCGTTTTCAGCGACATGAACAGGCCGTAGTCATACACCCAGTCCTTGTTTTCGAGAATGAACTTTATAAAGCCCTTCTCACTGTTCTTGCGAAAACGCTTATGAGCCTTTCTGAGCACCTTGAAGCACTCATTGTATATCTTCTCATAATCGACCTGAGCGGGGTCGCTGCCCCAGTCGATGTTCTTGTATTCGTCAGCCTTAAGGTAGCCCTCTTTCTCCAGAGTCTCAAAATCTATGAAGTAAGGGTTTCCCGCAAAGATAGAAAAGCTCTGATAGGGGGAATCTCCGTAGCTTGTCGGAGAAATCGGCAGTATCTGCCAGCAGGACTGCCCCGAGCTTTTCAGGAAGTCCGCAAAGGCATAGGCTTCTTTACCCAATTTTCCTATGCCGTACTCATTTGGCAGAGAAGAAATATGCATAAGTATTCCGCTTTTACGCATAAGGATCATCCTTTCAGATATGTTTTTCGCCTGTGTTCTGATTATATACGATCATACTTAATTTTGACTTAAATTTTTTCGTGCAAGGTGCTTTTCGTACAGCACCAGCACCAGCAATCCGAACAGTGCCCCAACCAGCACTCCGCCTGTATCTATGAGCATATCCCTCAGCTCGCAGGAACGCCCCTCCGAAAACAGCTGATGCAGCTCATCAGTCGCCGAGTAGAGCGAGCCCAGCACAACTGCACAGGCAGTTCTGAGCCTTTTATCCTTTAGCTTATACAGGCACCAGAACACCAGCACTCCCAGTACAGCATACTCTGTAAAGTGTGCCGACTTTCTGATATAAAAGGTCAGATCATCATATAAGCTTTCCTGCTCCGATACAGACATCTCATCATAGTGCGGCACAAACAGCTCTATGCAGAGATCGGTTATCCTGCTGCTCTGCTTAGATGATGTTTCTGCATCGTTCGAGGAGAACATAAATATCATTACGCACCATGCTCCAAGCAGCACAAACCTCAGTGCCTTACTTTTCAATATGTTTTTCAATATAGCTCAGAAGCTCCTTTTTCTCATTTACACAGACCTCATCAATGACAGCATCAAGCGCCAGTGAAAGTGCCTCGCCTATCGTCCTGCCCTTGTAGCCCTCAGCCATAAGATCACGGCCGTCAATATCAAGCTGCCTTACAGACAGAACAGGCCTTTCGGCAACTATCTCATCATAAATATCGTGGAACATCTCCAGCTCATCAAGCTTTTGCTCTATCCTGAAATTCGACTGTGCCATAGTGTCGGCATAACGTACATCAAGGTAATCCTCAAAAAAGCCCATATCATGCTTTGAGATGTATTTCTTGACCGTCTTTTTCTTACAGGCTATGCGGTTGTCATGGTTTCTGATAAGCTCTGTTATCCGCTCCCTTGAAGCATTGTCGAGCTTCAGCCGCCTTAGTATCAGATCGGCAGTCTCAGCGCTCTTTACAGGGTGCCCCTTGAAGTGGTCGATGCCGTTTTCATCGGTGGTTTTGCAGGCAGGCTTTTCAATGTCATGCAGAAGCATTGTAAGCCTGAGTGCAGGGTCCTTCCTTATATTTCCGACACTCCTGCAAAGGTGCTCATACACCGTGTAGCAATGGTGAGGATTATTCTGTCTGAAGCCTACACAGGGTGCAAGCTCGGGTATTATAACGCACATTACCTCGGAAAAGCCGAGCAGCACATCTACAGCCCTGTCACCGCAGAGAAGCTTTTGCAGCTCCTGCATTATCCTCTCGGCAGATATCTTCTCCAGAAGTCTGCGGTTTCTCATAACAGCCGCCGCAGTCTCGTCCTCTATCTCAAAATCAAGAACAGAAGAAAACCTCATCGCCCTCAGTATTCTCAGGGCGTCCTCGTCAAAGCGTTTGTCGGGCTCGCCCACACAGCGGATAATGCGGTTTCTGAGGTCTCCCTGACCGCCGAACATATCCACAAGCCCCGTCCTGTCAGAGTACGCCATAGCGTTCACTGTAAAGTCACGCCTTGAAAGGTCCTCTTTCAGCGTTTTCGAGAAGGTCACCTGCTTCGGGTGGCGGTGATCCTCATACTCGCCGTCATTTCTGAATGTGGTTATCTCAACGGGCTTGTGCTCGACCATTGCCGTAACAGTGCCGTGCTTTATGCCTGTCTCGATAACGTGCAGTCCCGAAAGCGCCTCTATAACCTGCTCGGGACGGGCATTTGTGCAGACGTCATAGTCATTAGGCTCAGCACCGAGGAGCTGATCTCTCACACAGCCGCCTACTATATAGGCCTCAAAGCCTGCAAGCTCTAAAAGCCCGATTACTTTATTTACATAAGATGGTACTTTTATTTTCATTCTATCACTTTTCTAAGCTTATTCTGAAAAGCCTTGCCGTAAACGGTCTCTCAAAGCGAACACTCAGCTTCCTTGAAGCATGGTTCAGCTCAAACGGACACTCGTTGAAATCGGGATAAATACAGCTTGCCTTTGTCACCTCACCGAGGAAGTCAAGCGGTATCTCACAGGTCTCGCTTCCCTCTCTTCTCCATACGGCAATATATGCACAGTCCTTACCTTTAAGACCCAGGCAGACCCAGTTGTCAGCAAAGTCCGACAGCCCCAAAGGCCAGAACGGCACAGCCTCTCTTATATCCTTTCTTATTCTCTTGTAGACCTCAAGACCCTGCTTTACAAGCGAGAGCCTTTCGTCATCAATATTCGCAAGGTGTCCGCTCTGATGTATACGCAGGAGCATTGCATTTATCATATTGAACACGGTCTCCTCACGGTCGCCCTGCGACATCGGGTAGCACCATATTGCCGACTGCTCGGGGCAGACAGCAAGGGGCGAATTTGCCGCTATAGTGCAGTATTTCTTATAATCGTCCTGATCTGAGGTAGACTGTATAGAATACCTTGACAGCATAGCATAGTCCATTCTCAGACCGCCGCTCGAGCAGTTCTCGATAACAAGCTCCGGGTAACGTTCAAACACACTGTCAAGCCAGTCAAGGTAGGCTCTCTCATGTCCGAGCAGTCCGTCACCATAGCTGTCAGCATTTTGCTCTGTACCGATACCGGGCTCGATATTGTAATCCATTTTGATGTAGCCCACACCGTACTCACGGACAAGCCTGTCTATAACCCCGTCAGCATGAGCCCTTACCTCGGGGTTTCTGAAATCAAGCTGATAGCGGCTTCGATCAAAAACTCTCTTTCCGTGACGGGTAAAGAACCAGCTGTCATCAGTCTTTTCCTCCACCAGCGGACACTTTATACCCATGACCTCGATCTCAAGCCACACACCCGGTATCATACCCTTATCTCTGATATAGTCCATAACGGGCTTCAAGCCGTCGGGGAAGCGTTTTTTACTAACCTCCCATTCACCGACCTCGTCCCACCAGAACCCGTCAGCGTACCAGCCTGCATCTATCACGAAGTACTCACAGCCTGCCTTTTTAGCGGCATCTATGAGGGGGTACTCCTTTTCAGCCGTTGGGTCGCCCCAGAGGCAGTTCATATAGTCATTGAAGATAACAGGCAGGCGCTTGTTATCGGTATTCTTTCTTCTTATCAGGCGGCGGTATTTTGTGAGCTCTCCCACTGCTGTCTGCAAATCTCCCCTGACAGCACCGACTGCACATTTTACGCTCTCAAAACGCTCGCCCGGCTTTAAGTCCTTGGACCAGTGCGACTCTATCTCCGAGGGTCCTGCAAGCTGTAAGTACAGGCTGCCCTCTTCATCGCTTATCTCCCAGTGCCACGAGCCGTTATGCTCTATCTGCCAGATAAGCGTAGTTCCGACCTCGGTATTACGGAGGCTTCCCATCGGGATAAACTCCTTTGCCGACCAGTTGCCGACGTTTGTCACTCCGAACACCTTTGAGGAATGCTGCCACTCATACGGCTGAGCCATTGCAAGCCCTGCATCTGACAGGCTGTACTCTCTCCACTGCAGCTCTCTCTGCCACGAATTGTGACAGACGCCTATCATAAGCTTATCGTCCTGAGAGAGCAGACCCTCCTTCTCAATTCCCGTCAGCGAGAACGAGGACACATATTCGAGTGTCTGTGTTTTATCTCCCTCATTGATGACCTCAGTCCACGAGCGTACAACCGAGGTGCCCGTATAAAACTGAAAATGCGACACCGCACAAAGACCCGTCTCGTCATCAAAGCTGCTTATCTCAAGCTTTCTTCCGAGAGAGTTGTTCGTGTCGCTGAAGCTTCTGAACTTCATTTTATATCCCGGGGCAGTCACGATGTATTTATTTCCGTGACGCTCGCCCGGGCGGTCATAGCCGCTCACCTGCAATTCAAGCAAGCGGAAAGCCAGCTTTCCGCTTCTCTCATGAAGCCTGCTCTCATCATAGGGCACAGCCCCGAAATGCAGAAGCTTCGGCTCATTCTCGTCTGTAACCTCCAGCACAAAGTATATTCCGTTTTCATAGATCTCATACTTTTTCATAATGAAAACTCCTGAATCCAAAAGACATAATATTATGTAGCAGGGAACAAGCTTTGCTTTTATAAGCTATATTATCATCATAGACCATATAAAATCCGTCGGCGAAGCCGACACCTCACCTATTCCCTATTACCTGTTCCCTATTACCTACTTCTTCGCTCCGTAAGCCTCAAAGGCCTCTTCAACAGTTCCGTCTACCTCGACCTTTCCGTTTTTAAGGAAGATCGCCCTTGTGCAGGTTTCCTCAATTGCC
>ONLC01000069.1 GCA_900318545.1 uncultured Eubacteriales bacterium | reverse complement strand
CCCCCGTTTTGCCACAAGAGCAATGGAGTTCTCCGTTCCTGTTCATATCCAGGATCTCAGCGGATCTGGCAAGTACATCGGAGCATCTGCTGTACAGGGCAGAAACGTTTACGATCACAAGGTTCTCCGCAGTGTAGCGATCAGAGCGGTGTTCACACCCTCGTTCCTGGCGCTCACGACCGCTGTCGGTACCTCCACAGCAGGAGACACCAAGGTCACAGCGACAGTGCTCACAGAAGGCGATACACTCGCATATAAGAAGAATCCTGCAGCTACCTGTGCATACGGAACAACTTCTTCTGATTACAGCGGTACATCGATGACCAGCGGAACCGCTAAGGTCATTTCCGGCTGCTCTGCCGGCGATATCATCGAGGTCGTAGAGTTCGACTCTAACAGCAAGGCAGTGGCTGTTGGCTATGTGACCCTTACAGCAGACGATATCAAAGCCTGAGGAGTGATGAAGCGTGGCAGTTCAGATATATGCGACAGTAGCCGACATTGAAGCCGTAGGAAGAACACTGACTGCCGCAGAGCAGCAGATAGCTCAGGTGCTTCTGGAGCAGGCGTCTGCTAAGCTGAGAACTATAGCGAGGCAGTACGGTTGTAACATAGATGACATGATAGCAGACGAAGACACGGGTGCAGATTTTGCACTCGATGTCAAGTCTGTTGTAGTTCAGGCGGTCATCCGTGCCCTTAACAGCAATGCTGATACAACGCCTCCTGCAGTTCAGGCTTCTCAGGCCGCTCTTGGCTACTCGGTATCGATGACATATCTTAACAGTGGTCAGTCGCTGTATTATCTCAAAAACGAACTTAAGGAGCTTGGGCTTCTGCGTCAGCAATTCGGAGCGATGGAGGTGTATGCTGTTGAAAGAGATGATATCCGGAGTAACAGTCCGACTTAAAACAAAAGTACAGACAGGCACAGACGAATTTAAAAGACCTATCTATGAGGAAAGCTTCGTGGATGTCGAGAATGTGCTTGTCGGAGTACCCTCTTCCGAAGATGTTATCAACGAGCTGAACCTATCGGGCAAGCGAATAAAATACACTCTCGGCATTCCGAAGGGTGACACGCATAACTGGATCAATACTGAGGTCGAATTCTGGGGTGAAAGATATCGCACGATAGGAAAACCGATGCAGGGCATAGATGAGAATATTCCGCTTTCCTGGAACAAGAAAGTTCAGGTGGAAAGCTATGACTAAGGTCAAGATCGTTCTTAACAGATCCGGAGTCAGAGCTCTGCTGCGTTCTGATGAGGCGGAGTCGATCTGCCGAAGCTTTGCACAGAAGGCGGCAAACAGCCTCGGTGAGGGCTACGAGGTGTCCTCATACAAGGGAAAAAATCGTGTGAACGCCAGCGTCAGAGCAGAGACCTATCAGGCGAGATCTGATAACCTGAAAAACAACACGATACTGAAGGCGGTGTGCGGAAAATGATAGAGACCATTGTTCTGAACTACCTTGCTGATAATCTTTCGGTACCCGTCTTTATGGAGGAGCCCGAGGAGCGGTGCAGGGAGTATGTGCTCATCGAAAAGGTGGGCTCTTCCGAGAATGACCGCATACAGTCGGCGACTGTTGCAGTGCAGTCATACGCTGAGAGCCTTTACAAGTCAGCAGTACTGAACGATACAGTCAAGCGTGCTATGAGGGACATCATAGTGCTTGATTCGGTCAGCCGCTGCAGGCTCAACAGCGACTACGACTTCACGGACACAGAAACTAAAAGATACCGCTATCAGGCGGTGTTCGATCTGACATATTATGACTAAAGGAGAGATAAAAATGAGTAACGGAACAGGTAATAACAATGCGGCGAACGTGACCGCAGGCAAGCCTAAGATAGGCGGAGCTGTTTTCAGAGCTCCGAAGGGAACTGCCGTTCCCACAGACGCAACATCGGAGCTCGGTGCAGCATTCAAGTGTCTCGGCTACTGCTCGCAGGACGGGCTGACGAACGGAAACGATCAGTCGAGCAACTCTACCTCTGCATGGGGCGGAGATGTAGTGCTCAATATGCTGACAGCAGGGGCAGATACCTTCGTTTTCGCCCTTATCGAGTCGATGAATACCGAGGTGCTCAAAATGGTCTACGGTACGGATAACGTGACGGTAGACAACTCGGGCGATATTTCTGTTGCTGTGAACGGCGGCTCTGACGAGGAGGCGGTCTATGTGTTTGACCTTATCCTCAAGGGCGGAGCACTCAAGCGTATAGTTGTGCCCTGTGCATCTGTCACGGCTCTGGGTGAGATCGTCTACAATGACAGCGACCCTGTGGGATATAATGTCACGCTGACAGCGGTAAATGACAGCGCAGGCAATTCGCACTATGAGTACATTCACCTTGCCGCTTAGACGCAGGCAAGCAATGAGAACGGATAAGGAGTACAGATATGCTGAAAGGAAAAACGTCTACAGGCTTTGAGTATGAGCTTTCCGACGGAGCTCTGAGCGACTGGGAAGTGCTTGAAGAGCTTGTGAACATCGACGAGGGGCACTACAGTGCGGCTGTAAAGCTGCTGACGCTGCTTCTCGGAGCTGAGCAGGGAAAGCTTCTCAAAGAGCACTGCCGTGACAGGAGAAGCGGCAGGATCCCGAGAGACAAGGTGCTTGCAGAGCTCGGAGAGATACTCAGAGGTGTCGGCTCGGAGGACGAGAAGGAAAAAAACGGCTGAGGGCTGTCTGCGGACTTGCAAGCATAATATCGGGCGATGAAACGGCTCTGATATGTGACTTTGCGGAGTACTATCATATCTATGACTATAAGTCGCTGCCACTTATGACGGCAGCGGCTTTTTTTGTAGGATTAAGGCATGACAGCCGAAGCAAGATGTCCCTTGCGGGGCAGAAATACACACTTATCGAAGAGATCTCGGTTATGATCTATGACAAGCTGGCATGGCTGCAGTGGGCTCAGACGAAAGACGGGGCAAAGGGCATAAACCGCCCCGAAAAGCTCGCTGTAAAGCTGTTCGGCAGCAGCACAGATCAGCAGAACGAGGTCGCAGGCTTCTCGTCACCCGAGGAGTTTGAAGCCGAAAGAAAAAGACTGCTTGAAAGGGGGAACAAATAATGGCTGAGGGTACAAAGCTTGCAGATGCTTATGTACAGATAATCCCTGTGGCCAAGGGGATATCGAATAACCTTAAAGAGCTGCTCGGAGAGCTGCCCGAGGTCGGTGAGGAAAGCGGAGAGAAAACAGGCGAGGGCTTTGCCTCGAAGCTTAAAAGCGTTATCGCAAAGGCAGGGCTGACAGCTGCGATCGGCAAGGTAGTTCAGGAAGCCTTTACTGAGGGTGCAGCTCTGGAACAGAGTCTCGGCGGTGTTGAGACGCTCTTCAAGGAGCACGCTGACATCGTCAAGAAAAATGCTGAGGAAGCCTACCGCACAGCAGGACTGAGTGCAAATGAGTATATGGAGAACGTGACAAGCTTCTCGGCAAGTCTGCTCTCGTCACTCAGCGGCGACACAAAAGAGGCTGCAAAGGTCGCTGATATGGCTATGGTCGATATGTCGGACAATGCAAACAAGTTCGGCACCGATATGAGTGCTATTCAGAACGCTTATCAGGGCTTTGCGAAAGAGAACTATACCATGCTCGATAACCTGAAGCTCGGCTATGGCGGAACAAAGTCCGAGATGGAAAGGCTTCTTGCAGATGCGGAGAAGTTCAGCGGTGTCAGGTATGATATCAGCAATCTGAACGATGTATACGAGGCTATCCACGTTATCCAGGATAACCTCGGTGTGACGGGAACGACAGCCAAAGAGGCAAGCTCGACCTTCTCAGGCTCGTTCGCTAGCATGAAGGCTGCTGCAAAGAACCTTCTTGGTGTTATGACCACAGGCGGAGATGCAGATAAAGCCTTCAAAAATCTGACCGACACGGCAGAGGTGTTTTTCGGCAACGTCAAGAGAATGGGGAAGGCATTCATAGATGGTGCTGTTAAGGTCTTTGATACGGCAGTAGAGGAAGCACTCTCCAAGATCGGTATAGACGGTGAAGCTGCAAAGGTCGTTATCGAGGGGCTAAAAATTGCTATTGAAGGTGCAGCTATCGCCTTCGTGGCGTTCAAAGCCGCTTCAGAGTTTCCAAATATCAAAAAGAATATCCTAGAGATGAAAACACATATGACCGAATTCAAGCTCGAAACTATTCAAACCAAGCTAGCCGCTAAAGGTCTTTCTTTAGGATTCTTGGGAGTAATGGGAGCCATAACAGTTGCAGCACTTGCAGTTAACTCTTTTGTTCAAGCTAAAACCGATGCAATCGATGTTACAAAAGACTATGACTGGGAAATACACGATCTGACAGAGGAAACAAAGGCATTCAGCGAGCAGTGCAAAAAGACCGCTGACAAGATAGGCGACTTTCATGAGGAGCTCACAAAGACCAACGATGAGGCAAAGGAGCAGGGTGAGAAATACAAGACTCTGACAGACCGCCTTGATGAGCTGAGCAAAAAGTCCGAGAGGACAAAGACCGAGCAGGCCGAAATGGAGGGCATTATCTCGCAGCTCAATGAGGATATACCTCAGCTTAGCCTGTCGGTAGACAGCCAGACAGGAGCTTTGAAAAATAACATCGACACTGTCGGCAAAATGGCTGACGCTTACGCTTCGATGCAGGCGGGCGAGGATATCATCAACAGGCTGACGGAAGCTTCTCTGAATGCCGAAGAGGCTGAGAACAAATATAACGAAGCAGTCGAGAAAAGAAGACAGGCTATAGCCGAAGGATATGATATAACGGGTGACGAGATGAACGCTCTGTCAACGGCTGTACTTGATGCTCATGCGGCGATGGAAACTGCAAATGCTGATGTTGAGTCGCTGAAAACTCAGTATCAGGAGTTTACAGACGCTCAGGAGAACTTCCGGAACGGCTTCGGGGACACAACACAGTATATCCTCAATATGTCCGATGAGACCCTGCAGGGGATAAATGATATCTGTGAAAAGTACGGTGAAGCATATCAGACACAGCATGACCTTGTTTTCGGGCAGATGAACCTGCTCGAGGAGTTCTGCGGTCAGTCCGATATAACAGAGGAAACTCTCGAGAAGAACCTGCAGAGCAATATCGACGGCTTCAATGACTGGCAGGATAATCTGTTCACTCTGAAAAACAGGGTGTCGGCAGGTGTTATCTCGCAGCAGTTTTATGATAACCTTGAGCAGATGGGACCTAAGGGAGCAGGCTATGTAAAGGCATTTGCAAATATGTCAACGAGAGAGCTCAGAGAGTATGTCTCTAAGAGCAACGGTCTGTTCGATGATATGACGGACTATGTCGATTCGAGCATGAGTAAGATGCGTGAGGAGTCGGCACAGCTGCTTGATGATCTTATAGATCTGCCCGGGTATGAAAGAAATGAGATCAGAGAAGCTTATGAGATGCTTGGCAACTATGCGACAGAGGGCTATGCTGAGGGTATCAGAAACGGCTCGTCAGAGATAAACGATGCAGTCCGTATGGCTATCCAAGACGCTATCAGAACGGCTGAGAGAGTGCAGGATTCGCATTCACCGTCAAAAGTGTTCGCCAAGCTCGGAGGCTTTGTCAGCGAGGGTTACGCTCTCGGTATCGAGGAGGAAGCAAATGAAGCTTCAAGAGCCTCGACCAACATGGTAAGGCAGGCAATAAAAAGTGCGAACAGGGAGACCGAAAGGGCTGAGCTCTCCGCCATTGAGCAGGCAGCGATGAGCACATCGCCTATGGTACACAGCTCATCGGCAGGAATGAAGTATGCTTTCCTTGAAGCTCTGGCAGAGTACGGCTCAGCAGCGGGCGGACAGGCTTCAAGACAGCCTGTGCAGATAAATGTGCAGATAGGGAAGAGGACGCTCGGAAAGGCTCTGATAAACGATATAAACGAGCTTACAAAGCTAAACGGCAGTTCACCGCTTATATAGGAGGTCAGTATGCAGAGATTACTATTCGGAGATACTGAGATCACAACGCCTACGGTGTTCAAGATCGACAAGGAAAAGGTCATGTCAGATAATGCAGGGCTTTCCTCGACCTGTGTTTTTGTGGGCGATGTAAAGGGCATTATAACGACTATACACATCGAGTGGGCAGGTCTGAAGCCTGCGGAGGTCAAGGCAATAAATGACTTTATCCTGAATATGGACAGTCTGTACTTTCCTGTGACATATCTTAATGAGGAGTTTGAGGAGATCACCGTACAGATGAGAGCGGAAGGTCCTGCCTATGAGCAGTGGGGCTGGGACCCTCACCGAAGGCTGTGCAAGGTGCTGTCAGTGAACCTCTATAGCTACTCGGGAGCAGGGGGAGGATAGTATGTACAAGGTATCAGATGAAGCGGTTTCCGAACGCATAGAGAGCTACTCCAGAACATGGAGGATAATGCTCGAAACGGCTGATGAGGTAATAATGGGCGACAGCATCATGAATGCCTCGGGGGCTTTGCAGTCTACCTCACTCAGTGACGATATAGAGCTGGGAGCCGTGTGTGCAGGGGAGTGGACTGTCGAGATCTACGGCAGTGATAAAAAGTTTCTCGGCAAGGAGTTCGAGCTGTCGTTATATCTGGTAGATTACGAACACGGTTACACCCTCTACTCCGACCTCACCCCCTACACCCTGTCAGAGCTCGGCAGGCTGACTGTGGAGCAGGTCGGCAGGCTCGGGGAGATACTCGGGGCGGAGCGTATACCCATGGCACGGCTGACCTGCGTGCGCTCAAAGAAAAGCGGTGCCTCGACCGAGCTCACTCTTGCGGACAGGCTCTACTTCTCGGATCGGGAGTACACCCCGACCGTCAGGCTGCCTGCGTCGGGCAAGGCGATAGAGGACGACATCTGTTCACAGCTTGGGCTTGCGAACGGCAACAGCTACAGCTCAGAGCCTTACCTCTTCGACAGGCAGAGCCGCAGGCTCTTTGACTCAAACGGTCTGAGGCTTCGGGCGTCAAGCTTTGATTTTACGATAAAACAGGTCGCAAAGGGCACGACCATGCGGCAGATGTTAGGATATATCGCATCAATGCATGGACAGTTCGGCTTCGTTGACCGCTTCGGACGGTATGTCCGCAAGTGGTACGGTGCGAGCGTCAAGACCCTTGACCCGAACACGATAGACCTGCCGACCCTCTCGGAGCAGCAGAACGTTATCACAGGCATAGTCTGCACAGTCTCGGACAGTCAGGTGCTTACTCTCGGGAACGGCTCGGGCAGGGTGATAGAGTTTGAAAACCCGTATATGACACGTGAGCTGCTTGCATCTATCTGGTTCAGGGTCGGGGGCTATGCCTGGTACACTACAGACCTTTATCACCGCCTGGGAGACCCTCGCTTTGATATCGGTGATGTTGTCACCTATGAGGGCTCTGAGCAGGCTTATGAGATACCGATAACAGGGCTTGATTTCAGCTTCGACGGGGGCCTGTCAGCGACTATAACCGCTGTAGGGATCTCGGTCGAGGAGCAGATCGAGCCTATCTGAAAGGAGTGCATAAAATGACCATAGAAGAAAGAGTTGAACAGCTTGAAGCACAGGTCGCACAGCTCACAGGAGAGGGCGACTACACCCTGCTTAAATCGGGCGAGGCCATAGACGCTATCCTTGACGGGATAGAGACAGGGGCGATCTATCACGGCACACAGACCGTAGAAGTGGAAGAGGCGGCCTTCATGGTCTCCGGCATTATGGCTCTCGATTTTACTCCGACTGCAAAAACAGCTGTCGTGGCATCACTCAGACGAGCTGCTGGGCCGGGGCCTGTGGGCTATCAGCTCAACCTGCTATACACAGCAGGCAGACTATACTATACAATAGTCTGGGGCGGCAACACAGGTGTGGAGATGCAGTCTGTTCCCAGCGGCACATACTACATTGACTGGATATGCATAGACAAGGGGGTAAGCTGATGAGATACACGGAAAAGCTCGGGCTTAGGCTGCCCGAGGGTGCGGATAAGTTTGACATAGAGGACTTTAATGAGAACTTCGGGACTCTTGATAATTCGCTTGTCCCGGGCGAGAACGGCTTTGTTACAGACGGCAAGCCGATATATCTTTGGGAAGATACAGATCAGTACCACAGCTACACGGCAGGCATGGACAGCGAGGGCGAGCTTGACCTTACTGTCGGGATTAAGAGGGGCTCACGCTATGATCCCTACAAGGCAGCGCAGACACACTACTACTACGACGAGGAGGGAGCTGTCGTGGTAGCAGAAACGGCCGCCGACATTGTGCGGCTGAGAGCAGGGGAGTCCGTCCTTGAGGTGACAGAGGAGGGCGTGACCTTCAACGGGAAGCCACTTGGCGGCTCACAGCCCATAGGTCAGCTAGTCGGCATACTCAGCGGAGTGACGGACTCGGTAATAGGAACACTGGAGGAGGTAACGGAATAATGGCTTTTGAGATTTATAACGGAACAGCAGCTAACAGAGCTGTTTCTGAAATGAATAAAATAATCGACAAACTTGCTGAAATGTGGGAGTTTGATAGTGTAGATGAAACAAGTGCACTTCATTCAGTGACATATGGTGATTGTGTTCTTTCGGTTAATAGCTCACACGATGGAGCGATAAATATAACAGCTGATGGCACGAGCATTTTTAGCAGTGGTTACATAGTAGCATTTGATGCTCCATATCAGTATACGATAGTTAAAGCAAGCAATGCAATAATGTTATCTATGAACTATGACCCAGGTGTTTTTGCGACTATCATTATAGGTACAACTACAAATATAAATGGTGGAACTGGAAAAGGAATGCTGTATGTAAGTTCGAGTCAATATGCGGATCGGAATGCAGGTTGTGGTAGTGATATTCCTGAACAAGAAAATGACACAGTTTTGAATTCAGATACAAACAACCTCACGCAATTGATGCAATACTCGTTTTCAGTTGGTGGTTGGTATTTTGATAATGCTTATAGGTTGATGAGGGCAAATGTCATAAACAAACATGAGTTATGCACAATAAACGGAGAAAGTTATTTCGTGTCAATGAGAACGGCTATAAAGGAGGAGTGAGTATGTTAAAAAAGCTCGCTAAGCTGATAGACGTGAAGAGCCTTGTCACGCTGGCACTGACGGCCGTGTTCTGCGTGCTCGCTCTGACCGACAGGCTCTCTGCCGAGCAGTTCCTGACGGTGTTCACGGTGGTTATCTCGTTCTACTTCGGGACACAGTATGAGAAAAAGAGAGGTGA
>ONLC01000217.1 GCA_900318545.1 uncultured Eubacteriales bacterium | reverse complement strand
CAAAGCGGACAGATGCCCATTCGGGCACGTAGGTAGTGCAGACTTTTTCATTTGCTGCTCTTAGGATAGGTTTTAGGTTATAGGTTATAGGTTTCAGGTCGTTTTTCGATAAGATTTTCAATCTATCACCTAGGGGTATGGGGCAAAGCCCCATTAAGATCATCGCCGCAGGCGATACCTTACCTATTACCTATTCCCTATTCCCTATTACCTGTTACCTGTTACCTGTTACCTGTTACCTATAACCTATTACCTATAGCCTGAACAAGGCGAGCACTCACCAGCCCATTTCGAGCAGCCAGTTGTTGAGGGCTCTTTCTCTGTCACGGAGGGAGAGCTCTCTGTCTATATTATACTCTCCTTTTATGTTTCCGTCAACTATAAATAATACTCTTGTGCATTTAGCTGCAACCTTGGCATCATGAGTTACCAGCATTATGGTCGTGCCCTCGGAGTTCAGCCTTGTCAGCTCTTCCATTACCTCGTCAGATGCCGAGCGGTTAAGCGCACCTGTTGGCTCATCTGCGAAGAGGAGCTTCGGGTCATTCATAACAGCTCTGCAAATAGCTGCACGCTGAAGCTGTCCTCCCGAGACTTCATTTATATCGTTGTCTCCGATGTCCCCTATGCCGAGCTTGTTCATAAGGGCTCTTCCTCTCTCGGCAGTCTCCTTTCTGCTCTCGGCGGTCTTCTTCGACTTGCAGGCAGGCAGTATGATATTATCAAGCACCGAGAGGTTTTTCATCATATACATCTGCTGGAACACAAAGCCCATTTCATCAAGCCTGAGCTGTGCAAGCTCGTTCTCCGAAAGCTTTGAGATGTTCTTTCCTGTGAACTCAACAGTGCCTGCGGTCATTCTGTCCATTCCCGAGACCGTATAAAGCAGCGTCGATTTTCCCGAGCCCGATGGCCCCATAACTGCGATCATCTCGCCCTCCTCGACCTTGAAGCTGACATTCGTGAGGACATTGTTCTGCCTTTTGTTTACGATATATGTTTTGCAAAGATCCTTTACGTTAAGTACTGTACTCATAGTAGTTACCTCCAATTATTTTCGATGACTGCTGAACAGAGCAAGCAAGGCTTACTCTATGTTTGCGGTGTCGCTTGCCTTGACAGTCTTTGTATATAGGGCTGTAAGAAAAGCGCTCAGAGCTGTTGCTGCGAGTATTATCAGCGGATAGCTCACGAATACCTCTAAAGGCTTTATCGTATACTCAACGCCATCGACTGCGCCCATGATGCCGAATACCGGGTCTATCGCAAGGTTTGTAAGCGGCAGGCAGAGGGCTGCTGCAAGTATCGCTGCGGCAAGGCTTACTATCACAAATCTCAGTGTGTGCTGCCCGATTATAGACTTGCTCTTTATGCCCATAGCCTTCATCAGTGCGATCTCGGCTCTCTCCTTTGAGATGAAGGAGCGCTCCATAAGCACGGCTATCATAGCAACTATTATAATGTCGATGATGAGTATCAGGTTTTTCATTGCTTCCATAGCGTTTGCCGAACCACCCATGCAGTCCATGACGAACCCTTGTGCATTGTACACATTATCAGTCTCGAAGATGTCCTTCAGGTCTTCTTTTCTTTTTTCTATCTCTTCCTCATCGGGATTATCTGCAAAATCTATCTGGAAGGCGAATGCCGAGCTGAGATTACTGTCAGAAATATCTATATCCTGATGGAATCGGCCGTTAGTTCCGAGATTATTGAACGATGTGAACGAGCCTGTTATCAAGAACTCCTTCTCCTCATCGTCAATGGTGATAACGACGGTGTCGCCTATCTCGGCACCGAGCTTTTCAAGTGCAATATTCGAGAGGGCTATCTCATTAGTGTACATCGGAGCCTTGCCCTTGCTGTAATAATAGTCAGTGGTCTTTGTATCGGGGCAGAAGAGGTAGGGGATCTTAGCTTTTTTGTCCTCAAATTCGGTAGAAAGAGATGCCCAGCGTTCAAAGGTGACATCTGCCTCATAGCCGTTGTCTTTGAGTATCTGCTTTATCTCGTCTTCCACTTGCTTGCTGCTCTTAGAGCCGCCGAGGACCTCCATCAGATAATCTGTGCCGTTGTAGTAAAGGTCGCTTCTTGTAGTGCCGAGCAGGTACATAAGGCTGTCGCTTGAAAGGGTATTAGCTGTGTTTGCGAGCAGCGTTACCATAAGTATGCAAACGGTAAATACTGCAGTGATTATGCCGAACTGCTTTTTAGCGCTCAGCACGTCATTGACTGCCATAAAGGGAGTGGTTTTCATTCTGCTTCTTGAAAGGGAGAGTATCGAACGCTTTTTGAATCTCTCTCCTGTCTGACCGCTTCTTACTGCATCTACAGGGGACATTTTCTTTATCTTGTGTGTACATCTCCAGCTGAAAGCCGATATGATAAGCACTACTGCGATACTGCTGATGACCGATACTAAAAGTCCGCTGTCATTGCCGAGCACCATGCTCTTTGAAACGCTGTCAAGAAGCATTTTTCCGAACGGTATACCGAATGCAAGACCTATTGCCGAGCCGATGATCGCAATGCCTAAGTACTTGATAAGGTACAGCCCTCTGACAGAACGGTTCTTTAAGCCTATCGCCTTCATAACGCCTATCTCACGGAACTCCTCACGGATAGTGAAGCCGATAGTGAATCTCAGCACCACGAATGACACTATTATAAGTGCCACGCTTATTATCAGGAGGATACCTGCGATTATCATATTCATAACGTAGCTTGTTTTTATCAGCGAGCGTGAGCCTGAGAAAAATGCCCTTACGGTATCGGCAGTTGCAGCTTCGACAGCTTCGGTGTCAGAGCTTTTTATGTAGAAAAGATTGCCTTTGTATTCGGGGTTTTCGGAGGATATCTTTTCATAGTCCGACTTGTTCATGATAAATCTCGGGTTATTGACAAACTCCGAGCCGAGCAGGGCGTCTTTGGCTCTGCCTGCGAACTCAAACTCATAGGTATTGCCGTTTATGTCGATAGTGAACTTATCACCGACCTCAAGCCCTGCCCTTTCGGGGATAGTTGCCGAGATATAGCATTTGCCCTCGGGTACGGTCTCTATCTTGTTGTTGTCCATATTGAAGATATTGATCTTCAGGTCATCAGCTGACTGTAGGATAGCCGCATTTGTAAACTGAGTGAGCTTTTTCCCGTCACGCTTGAAGTTGCCTGATGTAAGAGTCATGATATCCTCATACTTGTATGAATCGACCGCTTTGGTGTTATCGAGAACAGATGAGAGCTTTTCAACAGCATCTTTCTGCATAGTGACGATAAAGTAGTCGCCCATATCTGCCTTATCGAGGTAATAATCGGTGCCGTTCATAACGGTAACGATATTGTTCATACTGCTTGAAGCGAACATAGATGACAGAATGACGAACAGCAAAAGAATGATATTCATAGTCTTTTTTCTTCTGAGGTCATTTTTAAGAATGCGAAGATACATAATGATTCCCCCTTTGGTCTTTTTGTCCTGATCCCAGTATAAAGGAGAATTTATTAAATAATCCTTAAACGGTTTTGGGGGCAAAAAACGGAGCTTTCAAAAAGCTCCGTTCAGTCTGTCGATAAACTCAAAAACAGTGCAGAATCAGCCCTCGGCGTGTTCCTCGGGCAGGGAAAACCCTGCACCATCATCGCGTCATAGTTTTGTTTGAAGCTTTTCCTGCCCTGACCGCAGAGATAGATAGTGCGGAGCTTTGCCT
>ONLC01000288.1 GCA_900318545.1 uncultured Eubacteriales bacterium | reverse complement strand
ACAGGTGGTGTAGCCGGTGGAGACGCAGAGGATATCACACAGGGTCTTCCGCGAGTTGAAGAGCTCTTCGAAAGCAGACGCCCCAAGGGTGCAGCTATCCTTTCAAATATTTCGGGTACTGTTCACATCGAAGAGATAAAGACCACAAGAAACATCATCGTTACAAATGACGAAACAGGCGACGCTAAGACCTATATGATCCCCTACAACCTGAAGATACGTGTTCAGGAGGGCGAGAAGATAGAGAAGGGCGCAAGACTTACCGAGGGTAATATCTATCCTGCTGATATTCTTGCGATACTCGGCGTAAAGGACGTTCAGAACTACATCATCAATGAAGTTCAGAAGGTTTATCGCTTACAGGGTGTTGATATCAACGATAAGCACATTGAGGTCATTGTTCGTCAGATGCTCCGCAAGGTCAAGGTCGAGGAATCGGGCAGCAGCTATCTCATTCCGGGAACTCTTGTTGACAGCAAGGAGATCAACGAGATCAATGAGGGCATCCAGTCTCGTATTGATGCCGGTGAGTATGACCTCCAGCCTGTTACAACGAGCCAGATACTCCAGGGTATCACAAAGGCTGCTTCTAACTCTGACAGCTTCATGTCGGCAGCTTCCTTCCAGGAGACTACCCGTGCACTCACAGACGCAGCTATCAGAGGAAAGACCGATAAGCTCCTCGGTACAAAGGAGAACGTTATTATCGGTAAGCTCATTCCTGCCGGTACCGGTATGGACAGCTACAGAAAGGTCGAGGTCGTTAAGAACGAGGCTTACGCTGAGCATACTGCTGTTCCGCATACGAATTCTATCGTATAACAGGAAGAGCCGTTTCAAAAAAACACAGCAAAGAGAGGCACTTTTAAGTGCCTCTCTTTTTATATAATATCCCTGAGCGACAATGGTTTCAAGATGATAACCGCAATCTGATACTAAAAAGCAATATAGTCTGAATTTAACGAAAAATAATTGTACAAAATCGGAAATACCGTTAATAGTTAATTGTGAACAAAAAGCAAAAATTGACATGAAAAATAATTGTCAGCAAAAAATGACTTGAAAAGTTCACAAAAATGCAATAAAATATATTTAAAGTCCGAACGATATTGATGAACGTTCGGTGATATCGTTATATTTATTATTTTGGGAGGAATGTACGCATGAATCTAACGGGGATAAAACGTTTCGTAAGCGGCGCGGTTGCAACTCTTATGTGCATATCGGCTGTACACGTTGGCACTCTTATGAAGGCAAACGGAGCAGCAAGCGTTGGTGAAACACTCACTCTTTACGGGAGCGGACAGTATAAGGATGTCTGCGACGGCTACAGCTATGAGATCTGGCAGGAGGATACACCGAATACCTCCTCGATGACACTCGGCTCCGGTGGTTCGTTCTCAACACAGTGGCAGTGCGGACCTGACGGCTCAAGGGGCAATTTTCTCGCTCGCCGCGGTCTCAGCTTCGGACTCAATAATTCTAAGCACTGGCAGGATTACGGTAACTTCACCTGCGATTTCGATTGCGACTGGCAGCCGGGCAACTCGGGCAACTCACGTATCTGCATCTATGGCTGGACACAGAATCCGCTCGTTGAGTATTACATCATCGAGGACTGGAAAAACTGGGTACCGAAAGCAAACGGTGCTCCGCTTGCACAGGTAACTATCGACGGAAGTCTCTACGATATCTTTACAGATGAGAGAGATTCATACACAATTGAAGGAAATAAGCACTTCACACAGTATTTCAGCGTTCGTCACGATACCAGAAGCAAGGGTACTATAAGCATCTACAAGCACTTCGAGGCTTGGGAGAAGGTAGGCTTGAAGATGGGCGGTCTCTACGAGGTAGCATTCAACGTAGAAGGCTGGGAGAGCGACGGTAAGGCAAATGTCAAGAAGAACGTCATCACAGCAGGCGGAGATATTCCGACTGAGGCACCTACCGAGCCTCCGACGGCTAACGAAAACGGCGACTATCTCACAGAGAACTTCGAGTCTGGTGTTGGTGACTTCACAGGCAGAGGTACAGCAGAGGTCGCAGCTGATTCCAAGAACTACTATGACGGTTCAAAGTCACTCAAGGTAACAGGCAGAACTGATAACTGGCACGGCGGTCAGATAGCTCTCAGCAGTTCGACATTTATCCCGGGTCAGACATACAGCATAAGCGCAGCAGGACTCCAGAAGAGCGGAGAGGCTACAA
>ONLC01000105.1 GCA_900318545.1 uncultured Eubacteriales bacterium | reverse complement strand
AGCAAGCTCAAATTAACTCCGTTCGACTTGCATGTGTTAAGCGTGCCGCCAGCGTTCGTCCTGAGCCAGGATCAAACTCTTAATTTAAGTTGTATCCTATATCACTCTCTTTTAAGTGAAAATATGATCTCAGTCACTTCATCGTTTCCAATGAATCACTGTGCGTGTACCTTTTCTTTTAGTCTCGGTACTCAAGACTTCCTCTAAGTTTTTCACTCAAAGGTCTTAACTAAAGGGTTTTCTTTCGTTATTGTTCGGTTTTCAAGATGCAAGTGCCGCCCTTCTGCTTTCCGCAGGCGACTTTATTATATTATCACACTTTCTTTGCTTTGTCAACTACTTTTTTGCTTTTCGGCGGTTTGAACATATACGGTCGAAATTGTCATTCTCTTTTATGCATTTTTAAATGAAAGCTCTCGCTTTTTATCGAGAGCTGAAGCATTTTTATTCATTCTTCGGTCGTTATATCGGGAACATACTCCTCATTTGAAATAACATAATCGATTATCTTGCCATAAAAACCCGAGGGATCCTTCATGATCTTTGACTTGATAAAAGCTGCCTGATCTTCATCGGTGGCATATATCGAAATATCCATCAGTTCAGCATTTTTGTCCTTAAAGCGGGTATGTACAGAACAGCCCTTTTCAAGAGGTTCGATCTGGCAATCAACGCTGCTTTCGCTTCGCAGCTTTGCAAAAAGGCGCAGCCCCGCAGCATATATCCTGTCCCTTATGCTTTTCAGAACGATCTTTTTAAGGTCGTTTGCGCCGTTCCTGCCCTTTTCGGTGAGTTCATATACCTCTGTCCCCTCTTTTTCGGTAAGTATCAGAGAACCGTTCTCGATCATTTTTTCGATCGCTTCGTTATAGACAAAATAGTTTATGACTCCTTCAGCCGTAGCTATCTCCGTAAGCTGGGCAGGTGTACACGGTCTTTCCGATCTGTTGAGGAAATACGCCAGCAAGACCTCTGCCTCATAAAGATCGGAAACGCTTTTCATATTTTCCGAAACATGATCTTCTGGATTTGGAAACAAAGTCAACCCTCCGAATCAGAAATTTGGATAATCGATCATGTGATTGAGCAGAGCAATATTTACTGCCGCTTCAACACACGGAACCGCTCTCGGAACAACGCAGGGGTCATGCCTGCCCTTGATCTCCAGAGTTTCATTCTTCATAGCTGAATAGTCAACGGTCTCCTGAGGCTTTGCAATAGATGGAGTCGGCTTAAAAGCAACTCTCATAGTTATCGGCATACCCGATGAAATTCCACCCAGAATTCCGCCGTGATTATTTGTCCTTGTCACAACATGACCGAGATCATTTACATAGAACTCATCATTATTCTCAGAACCAAGCATAAGAGCAGTATCAAAGCCTGCGCCGAACTCAATACCCTTAACAGCAGGGATTCCGAAAACAAGCTGAGCTATCGAGTTTTCAAGTCCGTCGAACATAGGAGAGCCTATACCGGCAGGTACATTGATAGCGATACACTCAATAATACCGCCGACACTGTCCTTATCCTTTCTTGCTCGGTCTATTTCCTTGACCATTTCATTCCCCTGAACATCAATAATAACAGGAAAATCCTTAGACCTTACCTCTCGGATAGTATCCTTATCGGTGTTGATAGGATCAAAATTCTTATCCTGAATGCCATGTATCTCCGCTATATGAGCACCTACATAAATGCCCCTCTTTTCAAGTATCTGACCCGCTATAGCTCCTGCAAAGCAAAGCGGTGCTGTGAGTCTTCCCGAGAAATGTCCGCCGCCTCTGAAATCGTTGAAGCCTCTGTATCTGAGGGCTCCCGTATAATCAGCATGACCGGGTCTTGCAAGCTTGGAAAGATTTGAATAATCATTAGAGTGCTGATCCGTATTCGGAATAAATGCACACAGAGGTGTACCTGTCGTCTTTCCGTTATAATAGCCCGATACTATAGTCGGATGGTCGCTCTCTCTTCTCTGTGTAGAAGTAGAATTCTTCTTAGGTGCCCTTCTTGCCATAAACTCATACACCTTGTCCATATCTATAGACTCACCTGCAGGCAGATCGTCTACACATACACCTATAGCCTTTCCGTGACTTTCTCCAAAAATAGTAAATGTAATATTATTTCTCCATGTTGACGACATTGCGTTTCCTCCAATTCTCACGGATATGTTATGTGACAGTTCAGATCAGCTTCTCGGTTTCGCCGCCGAGAGATGCAAACACTTCCCAGAAGTCGGGATAAGACTTTGTAACGCATTCTGCATCTTTGACAAGCACATCACCTTTACAGTCAACAGATGCCACTGCGGCAGCCATAGCTATGCGATGATCATTGAACGTATCGACCGTTCCGCCTTCAAGAAAAGCCTTTCCCTTTATGATAAGACCGTCTTCGGTCTCCTCTGCATATCCTCCGAGTGCCCTCACCAGTGACACACACGAAGCTATCCTGTCGCTTTCTTTTATACGGAGTCTGGCAGCGTTATAGATACGGCTTTCACCGTCAGCAAAAGCAGCTGCTATCGACAGAGCAGGCACCAGATCGGGGATATCTGAACAATCAAGCTGAAAGGTATTCAGCCCATTTCTTCTATTATACACCATTTGTGAGAAGATTTCAACAATTTTTTTGTCTCCCTGAAAAGAATTTACATTTAGACCGCAAATTTCTACATCAGAGCCCAGCAAATTCGCTGCCAGAAAGAACGCAGCCTGTGAATAATCACCCTCAACGCTGCCGCTATAGGGCTTTAACGCTTTTGAGTCTGCTATCAAATATCCTGTTTCTGTATCGGTGACCTTACAGCCGAAATCCGAAAGCGTGCCTACTGTAATATCAACATAGGGCTTTGATTCAAGATGCGATGTAAGTATTACCTCGCTGTCATCGTCCAGAACAGACAGTCCGAACAGCAGACCTGTTATAAACTGCGAGGATATCCCTCCGTCAACATAGAACTTTCCTCCTGTCAGCTTTCCCGATACAGAAAACGGCATAGTACCGTTATAATCAAAGGTTATACCGTGCTTCGGGAGCTCCTCAAGGTATGGGGTTATAGGTCTGTTCGGAAGATTGCCCTGCCCTAAAAAGGTTGCCTTTACTCCCAGAGCACAGGCTACAGGAATAAGAAACCTCAGGGTCGAGCCGCTTTCACAGCAGTCAAGCACAGCTTTTTCGGGAACATTCTCAATGCCCCTGATTACAGCAGAGCTGCCCTCTACACTTATTTCAGCACCAAGAGCTCTCATACAATCGATAGTTGCAGTTATATCCTTAGACATTGACAGATTATCTATCTTCGATTCACCGTCTGCAAGTGCTGCTGCAATTATCATTCTGTGTGCCTGACTCTTCGAGGGCGGTACAATTACTTTTCCGTGAAGCTTTCTCGGGCTTATCCTTATATCCATATAAAAACCTACATTTCCTTGATGATCTCTGCTATCTGCTCTTCGGCTATCTCCAAGCCATAGCTGTTCTCTCCAAAGCAGACCATTTCTCCGATCTCCTTCTGGAAAACAAATCTGAGCTTACCGTCTCTGACCTTTTTATCTGTGTAAAGCTTTTTGATAAGTACTTCACGGTCGATGTAATCGGGAATAGCTACAGGCAGGCCTGCTCTTTCACAAAGCTTGGTCACCCTCTGAACATTCTCATGACTGATATACCCAAGCTTCTTTCCGAGTTTTGCCTGTGCGATAAGCCCGATAGAAACAGCCTCTCCGTGAGTGAGCCTGTAGTCAGACACTGTCTCGACTGCTCTCCCGACTGTGTGACCGAGATTCAGTATTTCCCTGAGGCCCGATTCACGCTCGTCCTGCATAACAACCTTATATTTTACCGAACAGTTATGCTCCGAAATATAGCGGCATACCTCAGGGTCTATATCAAATACCTTTTCGATGTTCTCCTCTAAGTACTCAAAGAGCTCCTTATCTCCAAGGCAGCCGTGCTTTATTGTTTCAGCAAGACCGCTGATAAGCTCTCTCTTTTCAAGGGTTTTCCACGCAGAAAGGTCAATATAAACCTTCTTCGGCTGGTTAAAAAGACCGATAAGATTGGTCGCAAGCGGAGTATCCACCGCAGTTTTTCCGCCGATGGAGGCATCAGCTGCCGCAAGAAGTGTTGTTGTGTAGTTTATAAACGGAACTCCCCTGCCAAAAGTACCTGCCGTAAAGCCTGCAAGGTCAGAGACAACACCGCCTCCTACAGCTATCACACAGCAGTCACGCCTGTAGCCAAGCTCCAGCATCTTATCCTCGACATACTCTTTGACAGCTCTGGTCTTTGATTTCTCTCCTGCAGGAAACTCGATAATGTTCGAGATAAAGCCTGCTTCTTTGAGCATAGAGTCTATCTTATCAGCATATAAGGGTCTTACATTAGAGTCCGTAACCACTGCAAAACGGCTGAGCTTTCCGACAAGACCGCTCTTCAGATCATCTATTAGCCGAGCTTCAAGACCGATTCCTATTTCTATCTCATAGGAATCGTCAACGACCTTTTTAAGCTGACAGTTAAATACCATAATATCACCTGTTTCAATTTGCTTTTTATATTATAGCATAATTGTTATCATTTGTAAATAACCTATTGTGCATCATCAACGGGCTTACCCATGAATTCTGCCAGAGCCTTGATTTTCTTCATAACCTCAGCAAATTTCGGAGGTGTAAGCTGCTGAGCACCGTCACTCCATGCGTTTTTCGGGTCGTTATGGACCTCTATCTCCAGTGCATCAGCACCCACTGCAACAGCTCCGAGAGCACAAGGTTCAATAAGTGATACTATACCTGTAGCGTGGCTGGGATCAACTGCGATAGGAAGATGTGTTTTCTGCTTAAGCAGAGGCACAGCCGCAAGGTCAAGGGTGTTTCTCATTGCAGGCTCAAAAGTTCTGATACCTCTCTCACAGAGAATTACCTTCTGATTGCCCTCAGACATAATGTACTCAGCCGACATAAGCAGCTCCTGTAAGGTTCCCGAAAGTCCTCTTTTGAGCAGTACGGGCTTATCGCATCTTCCAAGCTCTTTAAGAAGAGTGAAGTTCTGCATATTTCTTGCACCCACCTGCACCACATCAATATCTGCAAAAAGGTCAAGGTCGCTTACGTCCATGATCTCAGTGACTATCGGAAGACCTGTTACCTTTCTTGCTTGCAATAGAAGGTCTATACCCTCCTTGCCAAGACCCTGGAATGAATATGGCGAGGTTCTCGGCTTGAAAGCACCGCCTCTTAACATTGTTGCTCCTGCCTGCTTGACAGCTATCGCAGTAGTGATGATCTGCTCCTCAGTCTCGACTGAGCAGGGTCCTGCCATCACCTGAGTTTTACCTCCGCCGATTATTCTGCCCCTGACATCAATTACAGTATCATCGGGGTGGAACTTTCTGTTTGCATTCTTGTAAGGCTCCTGTACTCGCTGAACGCTCTCTACACACTCTTTAGCCTGAACAGCCTCGATATCAACATGCGTTGTATCTCCTATAAGACCGATAATGTTAGAATGTACGCCCTGCACAAGATTTGTAGATACATTAAACCGGGAGAGCCAGCTCATAAGCTCGTTGACTTCCTGCTCACTAGTATGGTTTTTCAGTACGATGATCATTGATATTACCTCCAAAAATAAAATGAGCCGCAGTTTTCATCTCTGAAATGAAAGCCGCGGCTTAAAATTTACGGTATTAAGGATTTTACAGACCTTTTCCCAATAAACCCTTGTCCTCAGCCTTCACAGTACGCCAAAAACGCTCGAAGCCAAAAAAGAAGCTCAAGCTAAAAAAGAAATATGTAAAGACTGCTGTAAGAGTTATCTGAAACATTTCTGTTTTTCCTTTCCTGATGTTATATCAGCTTAACTGACAAACATAGTATACGTCTTTACTAGGATAAAGTCAAGAAGTATTATTCTGTTTTTACAAATTGTTAACACTATTTACTTTATATTCCTCTACCATGTAGAATATCTTTTTATCTACCAGAGCATCAACTGCAATGCCCTCGGCGGTGTATTCCTCAGAGAAGACCTTGCCGTCTATCCTTATCGTATTCAGCAGCCCAGCCTTGTCAAACGGCATAATCAGTCTGCATCTCACGCAGGAATCAGGAAGTGCCCTTGCTACAGCTTCAAGCATTTCGTCAAGGCCCTTTCCCGTCTTTGCAGAGATAAGCACCTCAAGCTCTTCCTTGTCAGCTTCAAGAGAGTCTGCATAAGCTATCTTATCACACTTATTGAAAACTGTTACTACAGGTATTCCGTCACAGCCAAGCTCACTAAGAAGCTTTCTTGTGACTGCTGCCTGCTCCTCACAAGAGGGGTTTGATGCATCTACAACATGGATAATAACATCAGCCTGAGTCGCCTCTTCAAGTGTTGATTTGAATGCCTCTACCAGATGATGAGGAAGCCTGCTTATAAAGCCTACTGTATCAATAAGCATTACAGACCTGCCGTCAGGGAGCTCAATGGAGCGTGAGGTAGTCTCTAAGGTTGCAAAAAGCTTATCCTCGGACAAAACGCCTGCTTCTGTAAGTGCATTCAGCAGTGTTGATTTTCCTGCATTGGTATAGCCAACTATTGCCGCAGTGAGAACACCGTCCTTTTTACGTCTTTTCCTCATAAGATCACGGCGTTTTTCTATCTCACGAAGCTCCTCCGTCAGAGCCGCTATCCTTGCTCTTATATGACGCTTATCAGTTTCCAGCTTGGTCTCACCGGGGCCTCTCGTTCCTATTCCGCCGCCCAGTCGGGACAGATCAAGTCCCATTCCTGCAAGTCTGGGGAGTCTGTACTTGTTCTGTGCTATCTCTACCTGCAATCTACCCTCATGTGTTTTTGCATGAGCCGCAAAAATGTCAAGGATAAGCATAGTGCGGTCGATAGTGAACACACCGCAGACGTCCTCAATGTTTCTGATCTGGGTGGCTGTAAGCTCGCAGTCAAAAACTACACGGTCGATCTCGTGAGTTTTACAAAGCTCCGCTATCTCTTCAAGCCTGCCCGAACCGATGCAGGTAGCCTTATCATAAGACGGCCGCTTCTGCACGACTCTTATCACAGGCTCACCGTCAGCTGTGAGGACAAGCTCCTCCAGCTCATCAAGCGATGCCTGAATATCATAAGCTCCTGTATCTACCGCTGCCATCAGCACACGGTCTTTTCTTACTGTATTATCATGAAGCTGTGCCATAATACCTCCAAAGAACATAAAATCTAAGTCATTATATCATACTTTGAAGGCTTTGTCAAAGCTGCTATATTACGGAATTGCACAAAACTATCAACTATCTTTAGTTAAAAATAAAAACATTATACAAAACACTTGCAATTATTTAACATTGGTGTTATAATATCAGTGAATGTATAGGTTTAATATCTTTTCAAAGGAGGGGCAGCATGAAAAGAAAAACTATCGCAGTATGCGTTA